>CAZFME010000087.1:727-9747 GCA_964520055.1 uncultured Clostridia bacterium | reverse complement strand
AGGTGTTCTTGGCCATACCGGGAGCATAGCAAGCCTGGCCGAACAGTGCAGCCTGCTGATCTCCGGCATCACCGGCTATTGGGATTTCTCCGCCAAATACTTCCGTAGTTGTGTGGCCATATACATGACTTGACGGCATGGCTTCTGGAAGCATGGCTCTAGGTATGTTCAATTCTTTGAGTATTTCATCATCCCAATCCAGTTCATGGATATTAAACAACATTGTTCTGGAGGCGTTACTGTAGTCGGTAACATGG
This sequence comes from uncultured Clostridia bacterium, assembly GCA_964520055.1. Taxonomy (GTDB): domain Bacteria; phylum Bacillota; class Thermosediminibacteria; order Thermosediminibacterales; family Tepidanaerobacteraceae; genus DUNY01. The sequence continues at coordinate 9,490 of CAZFME010000087.1, read as the reverse complement.
GCCTTTCCGCCTGTAAGATTCCAGATAAGCCATGTATCAATATTACCAAATAACAACTCGCCTTTTTCGGCTTTTTCTCTAGCACCTTCAACGTTATCTAATATCCACTTTACTTTTGTGCCGGAGAAATATGCATCTACTACCAATCCGGTCTTCTCACGGATCTTTTCAGTAAGACCGCGAGCTTTCAGGTCATCACAAATAGGAGCGGTTCTGCGGCACTGCCACACAATGGCATTATAAACAGGTTTACCCGTGTTCTTATCCCATACAACAGTGGTTTCCCGTTGGTTGGTGATACCGATAGCGGCAATATCGTTAACCGTGAGCCCACATTTTAAGAGGACTTCCTTGGCTACACCTATCTGACTTCCCCAAATTTCCATCGGATCGTGTTCTACCCAGCCGGGTTTTGGATAAATCTGGGTAAATTCTCGGTTGGTAACACCCTTAATTAATCCGTTTTCATCAAACACAATCGCCCTTGAACTGGTAGTCCCCTGGTCTAAAGCCATAATGTACTTAGCCACTAAACATTACCTCCTTGTTTTTATATAATTTTCATTTATATATTTAAATGTGGGTGCGGCCAAGACCGCACCTATTTTTACTTTTGCGGCTTGATTTCGTTATTTATGATTTATAATTTTGCATTCAGTATGGATATTAATATTTTTCTGACAATCAGACGTAAAGGCAATAGAGAATAAATCCGCCTAATACTCCTCCAATAATTGCATTAATAATCATACCTATACCTTTACCTACATCATCCCCGGATATGGCTGAAGCTACAAATAAGCCTATAAATGCTGCCCAAGCCATGTCAATCCAGGCTGCTCCGGATTGATAAATCAGACCCACACCGTGATTGAGTGTCCATGTTGTGCCAACTATAAAACCTGCTGCAATCCAGCCACCTATTGGACCTAATTTATCTACCAGAGCTCCCCAACAAAGTCTACATAGAAACGGAAATATAAAACCACCAGCCATAGTCGCTATAATCTTTGGAAATGTCATTGATATACCCTCCCCCTATTTATATTTAATAAACCTACATGGAAATGTCTTTACTCTTTGCAGAAGCTGCGGCATCTCTTTCAGCCCACACCTTTTCCACAGCAACAGCTGTTATACCGGCAATGACAGCCCCTATTGCAACAAAAGCTAATGTTGGCAATGAATCTATCCCTGCCTGTGGGCCATGTAAAAATACATCTCTCATAGTACCGCATATACCAATGCCAGCTGCCATATCTACAAAAGCACCTTCATTAGCTACAAGTCCCAAAAAATGGTTCATAAACCACATGATTGAAATAATGATTAGCCCGGCAAACCAGCCTCCAAAAATACCGTATGCTTCCGCAAATGCACCCCATACTGACATTACAAAAATACCAGCAATAGCAAAACCAATGATTGATCCAATGTTTTTCACAAAATGTCACCTCCAAATTGTTTTGGACCTAAAACCCTAAAACCCAAAGTTGTAACAGACAGCAGAATAAAATTTATCCGGCTTTTTTAAACACCCCCTTTTTAGACAAGTTAAAAATCCTTCCAAGGCAAATAATAACAACACAATATGTTATTTATTTACCCAGGAAGGACTTTCTCCAAATCTCCAAGTCCCCAAAAGGTATATTCCATATTTCTTCTTTTGTGACTGATATGGCCCAAGCACCCTGCTTAAGGGCTTCTCTCACTTGTTGAAATTCCTCGATAAGCCCTCCGGCAATAATTGGATGTCTAACTCTTTGACACATTCTTTTGATTATTTTAGGTATAACTGCCGGTAATATTTCTATTGCATCAGGGCTTACATTTTTTATAGATCTTTCAGCGACATCAATTGCAAGGCTATCCAGAACGAATATTCTTTGAATGGTGAACAGCCCTTCAGCCTTTGCACAGCTTACGAGATTTGCTCTTGTCGTAATAACACCATCTGGTTTAATCTCCTGAGCAATATATTTTATGCCCATGCTATTCTTGCTTATGCCTTCAAGTAGATCGAGATGTAAAAAAACTCTTCTGTCAGCACTTTTTACACGTCTTACTATATCCTTTATATTTAATATATTGCCCGTTAGTAAGAATATACATCTGGATTTTTTCGATACGGCTACATCGATTCTGCTGATATCCCTTATGGCTGGTATCACCGGAAACCTCTTCAGATCCTCCATTATTTCATGCAAACCATCACCTCTGCGTTACATCGGTAATACCTCAGAATATTGAATTATCATGTCCGTATCGACATATTATTGCAAATACTATGCCAGCACCCCAATTGCGATATTTCAGTATTTATAGGATTTTCGATTGGTAAAAAGTATCAATTCTTATCTTATATTCTGAAAATGTTGATATTTTTTACCAATGGCTTCCACCCTATCTTACTTTTTGACCTAGTTTATTTTCTTTGCCTGCCAATAATCTCTCAATATTATCCCGGTGTCGGTAGACAGCAATGATACCTAGAATCAATCCTGTTATTATATGTGTTAATGGGTATTTAAGCACTGTTAAAATTATCGGCAATAGAATAGCTGCACTTATAGATCCCAATGAAACATAGCGCGATATGTAGATAACTGAAATGCCTATTATGAATAGTATCAATCCAACTTTTGGAGAAATACCTATAATAATTCCAAAACTGGTGGCAATGCCCTTTCCTCCCTTGAAATTGAGAAAGACTGACCAATCATGTCCAACAACCACCGCAATAGCCGAAAGCAGGGCCAGACTCTCACCACCTAGGAGTCTCCCAAGGGAAACCATTGTAAAGCCTTTAAGCAGATCTGCAGTAAAAACTATAAGGGCCGGTTTTTTACCAAGTACTCGGAGCACATTGGTAGAACCGGGATTACCACTACCGTATTGTCGGATATCTATGGAATAAAAAATCTTACATATATAATAAGCAAAAGAAATGGAACCCACCAGATAACTAGCAATTATAAATGCAATAGTTTTTAGCAAGGCTACTCACCTTTCAGAAAGATTTTTAACAATTTGTAATTCACTTAATATTATACACTATGTTCAATACAAAGTCAATGGTCTTCTGCCCAATTGTTTTAAAACAAACGGAGGTTTTTCCCTTTGTTTATGAAAGGGTTCTCCGTTTTTCTATATGTATTTGTATTGTTTTTGTGTTTTCATAATAACTCTTTTATTTTTTCTATAGCATCTTTTATAGCCAAAAACAATGGTTTTTTTTCCATCCCAAGCAGAATAATTTCCTCATTGTCTATAATAGGTATAAGAATCTTTTTAGCATCACAAGACGCTATAGCCTTTGCAATACCTGGGGTTATTTCTCCGAGCATGGAGTTGGGAATGATTATCCCTAGGGAGCCGACAATTACATCAACTTTATTGACCACGAAGGCTATGGAGTTCTCGCCAGTAGCACCTTTGTTAGCTTTTTCCTTCATCATGTTGGAAGTGGCAGCGGAATTAGTACCCAATGCATAGATTTTGATATCACTGGGTAGGTCTTGCCTAAGCAGTGATATGATCTGACTGCCGATACCTCCTCCCATACCGTCTATTACTGCTATATTCATTTGGTTTTCTCACTTTCAAGGATGATCTTGTGTTCGAGAAGTCTCACTTCTTTAATTTGGGCATCGACAATCTTTTGTTCGCCTAAAAGATCATACATAAATAACTTCCCGTTTTGAGGTTCTATGTGAATAACATTGTCCATGATCTTCTTTGTCTGACCGTTTTCCAGAATATACACCTTGGACTCACACATGTAAATCACCCCCTATATATGTTTTTTGGCTTCGAGCAGGTAAGCACTGGCGGCTTTAAGGGAATCAGCAGCTTTTAATATCATTTTATAAGTCTCCGCTTTTCCAAGCTTCTCAGCTTTTCCGCCCCATTCTCTAAAACTCTGTTCATGGGAATTGTTGTGTTCAATCCAATGGGCTAAGAGAATTCTTAAAGTCTCAATTTCTTTGTCTTTACCTTTGCAGGAACTGCAGCATGGATTGTCCGTCATTGCAAATACCCTCCCTTGATGTTGTATAAAGTAACGTGGTGGTTGTTGTATCGGCAATTTTACAGTCTATATTATTTTACCCTTCATATCTATTATACCCGTTAAAAACATTTCAGCAATAAGGTCAATTAATTCCGACCCGCAAATATCTTTTAGTATAGTATTTTCAATTACACTAATTCTAGGTTTTAAAATTTTTCAGTCGTTCCTTACCTCGTTGAGAATATAGGTGATAAGGGGACGTACCCCTGTTACCTTTTCCGTCCTCTGTCAAACGGGATTGTCCCCCTTCACCGTCATCTTGCCTGGTTGGACAGGACATTGAAGACTTTTTCTCTTGGATGCTTTTTGAAATTTATATGCTGCAAGAAAATCCTCTCTTATTCAAGACCCTCATTACCTCCGCATCTGACACCTGGGAAAAATTTTTATAAAACTGACCTACAGCGTAAAAAGGCTCTCTGGATATTACAAATACCAACTCATCCACCTGTTTTTCTATTTCTGTGAGAGTATCAGGAGCTATAACCGGTATGCCCAAGATTAACTTTGTCGGTTTTAATTCCTTTAGAAAATTTATAGCTGCTATTACCGTAAAACCCGTGGCTATCCCATCATCGACAAGTAAGGCCTTTTTGCCTGATAATGTATCATATTTATCGCTGCCCCTATACTTTTTTAGCCTGTCTCTTGCCTCTATAGCCTTGCGCTGAGCTTCCTCTTCTATATACTCATTATTTACACCAATCATACTTATTGCTTGATGATTTATAAACTTTCCACTTGTGGGGCCCACCGCTCCTATAGCTAGTTCCTCATTAAAAGGAGCTCCAATCTTCCTCGTAACAACAATGTCCATGGGAAATTTTAGTTGTTCACACACAACATCAGCTATAATAATTCCTCCTCGAGGGATCGCAAATACGATTACATTTGGGTCATTTCTGTACTTTCCTAGTTTTTCAGCCAATTGCATTCCCGCATCATTTCGATCTTCGAACATACTGATTCCTCCTTTTTACAGATTTCCTTCTTTTTTATAATCTTCATTATCTTTTGATTGAGCTCCGATTCATACAATCTGTTTTGTTCTATTTTAATTTTTTTTGTTTACAAGACCTAATATAATATTACCGTAAATAAAAAGATTTTGCATCCACCTTTTTTAAGTAATGACGAAGGTGCAAAAAGCTATATAAAAACACGAGGATGATTCTCTTATAAGAGAACTGGCCCCGTGTCTTCAAAGGATCTGTCGTTATTTAAACCGGTTTTTTAACTTTTTCATTACCTGAGGCATTGTCGTATATTCCATCTCATCTAAAGGTAAGCGGTGAGGTTCAAAGGGTCCTAACTGTCTTATGTAATCGGCTGCTTTGAGAGCTTTTTGCCGGGCTCGATCAAAGGCGACATCTGCAAACAGATCCTGTGGGCCTAATAGTTTCCCATTGGCCAGCTGAAATCCCATGGCAATCACTCGTGGTGGACCATCAAATCGTGTAGGAACAGCTTCTTTCTGGGAAACAGGAATGATCGGACCATAATGAGAACCTCGCATCCATCCCGTTACCAAATGAGGATTGGCAAATGGCTCCAGAACTTCTCCCACAGCAGGCAAGCCGCTTTGACATCGCACTATAAGCACCGGATCATCTTTTCCAACATAACGTCCTGCCATTTGATTCATTTTTTGTGTTGAGGAGACCGCTGCTATCTCTTTGCTTTTTGTAAATATACTCTTAACCACATAACGATTGGAAGCACCTAAAAATATCAGTAAATCGTAAATATCTTCCGGACATGAAAAGGTAACACTTTTATCTTCTATAAGGTCCAATACTTCAAAACTAAAGCCATCATGCATTTTGGGGTCTATTACAAGGCCAATGGTGTTGAACGGATCGGCAAATATCTTATAGAGTGGTAGGTTCCAAGCTCCCGGCTCGGTTTTATCTGCCATAAATATTATCACCGGCTCGCTGGGGCGTTCTTCAAATTCCATTTCAGCTATTCCTGGCCCCATACCCTTTATATTGCCGGAAAATGCATCAGATAAAAGATCTTGTCCGGCGCCGTACATTTTTAATTTTTTTGCTACTTCAGTGCAACCAAGAAAAGTATTCCAGGCCAAGGTGTGAATCTTTTCAGCATCGATTCCTTCCCGGTGAGTGAGTACAAGATTTATATCATCGCCCACATGCGTAACAAAAAAATCTATCAATAGGTCTTTTCCCTGTTGTTCCAATGTCTCATTGGCTTCCTTCAGCATGTCCGGATGAACGCTCCCATGCCCTACAAATCCACCTACATCAGCCTTAAACACCGAAAGAGTAATCTTTAAACTCATACTGTCAACCTCCTATGTAGCTTTTAATATGTTGTACTATATTGTCATTTCACGACTTATTGTGCTATACTTTATATATATTCGATACATTATTAAACATTCCTTCCTAGAATTGAAGTTTTAATATAAAAAATTATGCGACACTGTTTGCATAAAAAACGGGGCCGCTGCACAATAAACCAAATAGTCTTTTGTACAACAGCCCATTTTATTATCTTTATAAAAATAGCATCGCGGCTACCTGGAAAATAGTCTTGCGACACTCCCTTTTGCATCTATAAACGTGTTCTTAATATGATTCATTATTTAACGAAATACCATTGCTTTTTCTAATATCCGATAGGATTTCTAAAATTTGCTTTTTGTATGAAATTGGCGCATTGACAAAGCCCCAACCTTTTTGCGGTTGAAAAATACCATTATAAACAGCATCATGGTATGTTCCGATGATATGTGGAATATCTCGTTCTTTTAACAAAGAGGCTAATAGTTTTGCCTCAATTTCATTTTCCAAAACCGCTACTTTTATTACTTCTTCCATGGCTTGCCTCCTATCACTGCTTATTTTCCTGCATTGGAGGTTGATTTATACCAAGGTATTACTCCCATTCGATAATGGAAAGGTGTTTCCCTGTTATTTTCTGTGATGTCAACTATATCATTTTATAATCTGTGTTAAATCCATTTTAGCATATAATACTCTATGAATTTCAACAACCTGTTCTTTAACTACATAGAAAACAGCATAATTCTTGACTGGTAAAAGCCTATATTCGTTTTCCAACACTTTGATTGTCTGATACACTTTGCACGAATAAGGAAACTGTTTAAGCCTGGATATGGATTTGTCCAAATCATTCAATAAATCCATTGCTACTTTTGGAGCTTTCAAATGATCTGCAATATAAGTTGCAATATCAGCTAAGTCCTTCCTTGCCAAAGGTAAATATCTGATTTCATACATTTTCAGATTTCATCCTATCAGAAAGTTTTGCTCTTAATTCGTCAAAAACTTCTTTATGGGAATATCTTTTGTCAGTCGTTCTGGCTTCCAATTCGGCTTCCTTCAATTTGAAATATACTTCACTTTCAAATTGATAACGTTCATAAGCTTCCATGCTCATTACAACCATATTACCATAACCATTCTTGGTCAAGAATACAGGTTCGCCAGTTTCATGGACAACCCTTGAAATATCAGCAAAATTATTTCTCAAATCTGATACTGGTCTAATATGCGGCATATTCTTCACCCCTCAATTAGTTTAGCTTAATTTTATCATAATTATGCTAAGCCATCAACGGTATTTTGTTCAATCGGTTTATATTAGATGGGTCAGTCTCCCCATCTTTACCCAAATAAGCAAGTGAAGTAGCTGATAACTGCAATAACTTGACGAAAAAACAACGAATAACACCCTTGAAAATAATAAAGAATAGTAAAACAGTACGTTTTAGCAATGCTAAACCCTGCAAGCCCTATAAAATAAAGGGTTGCAGGGTTTTTATTTGCTATTCCCACTCGATTGTAGACGGGGGCTTGGATGTTATGTCATATACAACGCGGTTAACGCACTCCACCTCATCGGTAATCCTGGTGGAAATGCGCTCCAGTAAGTCGTGAGGAAGTCTTGCCCAATCACCGGTCATTCCGTCCTCACTTATGATAGCTCTGATGGCGACAGTATGGGTATATGTTCGCATATCTCCTGAGACTCCTACACTCTGTATACCGGGAAGAACAGCAAAAGCTTGCCACAAATCTCTGTAGAGCCCTGCATTTTTTATTTCCTCTGTTACTATAAAATCTGCTTCTCGTAATATATCAAGTTTCTCTTTTGTAATTTCTCCGAGGATTCTTACGGCAAGACCCGGCCCGGGGAAGGGTTGGCGATACACAAGTTCCTCAGCAAGCCCTAATTCAATGCCTATTTTCCTTACTTCATCTTTGAACAGTTCCCGTAAGGGTTCTATTAGTTTAAATTCCAAGTCATCAGGAAGTCCTCCTACATTATGATGGCTTTTGATGAATCCGGTGGCTGAAGTACCGCTTTCAATTACATCAGGATATACGGTGCCCTGAACGAGAAAGTCGATTTTACCGAGTTTAGCCGCCTCCTCTTCAAAAACCCTGATAAATTCCTCACCTATTATCATTCGTTTTTTTTCCGGGTCGATGACACCTTTTAGCTTATTTAAAAAACGCTGGGATACATCTACCGCTATCAGATTCATGTGAAGTTTATTCTTAAAAGTATTTATGACATAATCAGCTTCATTCTTGCGAAGTAGGCCGTGATCCACAAAAATACATGTGAGGTTGTCCCCTATAGCCTTGTGTACCAATAGAGCAGCTACCGATGAGTCAACACCGCCGCTTAAACCA
>CAZFME010000087.1:0-709 GCA_964520055.1 uncultured Clostridia bacterium | reverse complement strand
TGTATAAAAACATTCATAGACCATGTTCCGCTACATCCTGCAATATCAAACAAAAAATTATTCAAAATTTCCCGGCCATTAGCAGTACTGTTTTCTTCAGGATGAAATTGTATCCCATAAAGATTCTTACCGTTTCCTACTGCCGCAAAAGAGGTCTTCTCTGTATGGGCAAAAACCTCAAACCCTTTTGGCAGCATAACCAAGTAATCACCGGCATCCATAAAAACCTCAATTTTTCTCTCCAGCCCTTGAAATATTCCCCTATTCGCATCTATAATAAGTTCTGTCAGGCCCTTTTCCCGGTTTGTATTTGGTTTCACTTCTCCACCCAGACTTTTAATCATGAGATACATTCCATAACCGATACCAAGAACGGGTACATTGCCCTCAAATACTCTTTCGTCACAGACCGGTGCATTTTCAGCAAAAATACCTGACGGACCCCCGGATAATATAATTGCTTTTGGTTTCCTTTTTAAGATCTCCTCCCATGGAGTTTTATAAGACAGTATCTCACAGTAAACTTGTGCTTCTCTAACTCTTCTTGCCACCATCTGGGCATACTTACCGCCGAAATCGAGAATTATTACAGTTTCACTGGTGTTTTCCATATGTACCCCTCCTGAGTTTAATCGTAGGTTATATTATAAAGATTTGACATAATTCCGTTTACCTCAAAATACCGTTTGTCAGTTATTATCCCCCAAAA
>CAZFME010000086.1:0-9774 GCA_964520055.1 uncultured Clostridia bacterium | reverse complement strand
AGTATCTCAGACGGTGCTTGGGGAAAAAGTGATAAAAGAGCCCGTGACCCGCGTAGTTGCTCGAGGTACAAAAGCTGAAGTAGCTTTCCGTGGTAGTGGGAGATTTTTATGGCCGACGGTAGGCCAAATCACCTCACCGTTTGGAAAGCGAGGCAGAGAATTTCACTCGGGTATTGATATCGCTCAAAGCAAAGGTGCTCCGGTTAGAGCCTCCAATAGCGGCACTGTTACCTTCACAGGTTGGCGCGGCGGGTATGGAAATCTAGTTATATTAAACCACGGCGGCGGTATTGAAACTTATTATGCCCACAACAGCTCCATTACAGTATCAGTAGGCCAGCAGGTGGAAAAAGGCCAGCAAATTGCAACAGTAGGTTCCACAGGCAGGTCTTCCGGATGTCATGTACACTTCGAAATCCGGGTAAGCGGCAGTCCAGTAAACCCGCTGAATTATTTAAACAAATAGACTTAAGATATTGTTTTAAAATCGAATATAAATATTTTTGAAATAAAGGGGTTGCTCGAAGCAGCCCCTATTATATTATGTAAAGAAACTTAGGTCCTATTGAAACTTTTTTAATACCGTTTTAAGATCCGGTTGTCCAATCTCTTGAAGTTCGTATCTTACTCTGATTACAGGTTTATTGGGCTTGATAACGCGGGTTATATCTATAGGAGTGCCTGATAGTACCATATCACAGTCGATGGTATTTATAGTCTGCTCCAATTCTTGCATTTGCTGTTTTCCATAGCCCATGGCCGGCAGGACTTTATTTAAGTGCGGAAACTTCTCATAAGTTTGCTTTATACTGCCTATAGCAAACGGCTTGGCATCAACAACATCTCCAGCACCGAATTTTCTGGCTGCCACAAAACCTGCTCCAAAGCCCATGCCGCCATGAGTGAGAGTGGGGCCGTCTTCGATGATGAGAACCCGTTTGCCCTTTACCATCTCAGGTTGCTCCACATTGATGGGTGAAGCGGCTTCTATGACCACGGCATTTGGATTGGCCTTTTCAATATTTTCTCTGACGGTGTTTACATCAGCAGCATTGGCGGAATCAATTTTATTTATGATGACTACATCAGCCATTTTTATATTGGTTTCTCCCGGATGGTAGCACATTTCATGTCCAGGCCGTAAAGGATCAGCCAGCACGATGTAAAGGTCTGTATGGTAGAAGGAAAAGTCATTGTTGCCCCCGTCCCATATGATGACATCGGCTTCTTTTTCAGCTTCTCTCAAAATCGCTTCATAATCAACGCCGGCATAAACGATGATACCGTTGTCGATATGGGGTTCGTATTCTTCTCGCTCTTCGATTGTGCATTGGTGCAAGTCCAGGTCCCCATAGGAGGCAAATCGCTGGCATATTTGCTTACTCAAATCACCATAAGGCATGGGATGCCGTATTGCAACCACTTTTTTGCCCATTTGTTGCAAAATATTGCACACCGCGCGGGTAGTCTGACTTTTACCTACTCCTGTCCTTGTTGCACATATGGAAATAACGGGTTTTGACGATTTTATGGAGGTGTTTTGAGGTCCCATCAGGCGAAAATCAGCCCCGGATGCCAACACTGTAGAAGCCTTATGCATGATGTCTTCATGGGCAATGTCACTATAAGCAAAAATCACTTGACGCACATCATACTCCTTGATTAAAGATTGCAACTTTTCTTCAGTGTAAATGGGGATTCCGTCGGGATACAATTTGCCCGCCAAAACCGCCGGATATTTCCTACCCTCAATGTTGGGGATCTGAGTGGCAGTGAAGGCTATCACATCATACAGTTCATTATCTTTGAAATAGGTGTTGAAAACGTGAAAATCCCTTCCGGCAGCACCCATGATGATAGTTTTAATTTTCATTTGTTGAAAACCTCCCATTTATTTGTATTTAATACATGTAATATGTAAACTTAATACAACAATACTACTAAAATCAATTATATCCAAAAAGATCAAATCTAGCCATAACCAACTTACTATTCTTAAATCAAAACCAAAATTTTTTATTAATTCAATAAAAAATATGGTAAAATGATACCGAGGAGGGACTTTACATGAAGAATTACAGCGAAACTATAAAAAACCTGGCTTTGGATCTTACCCGAATTCCAAGTGTCGTCGGCACCGTTGGTGAAACACATGTGGCGAATAAGGTTTACGATAGTTTGAGTCGCTTACGGTATTTTAGGCACAATCCGGAGAATCTCAAGTTGGTGGATGTTAAAAGCGATTCCCTCATGCGCAAATATGTAATAGCCATTATCGAATCTGAAAATAAAGTATCAGATACGGTGCTGCTGCTAGGTCATATTGATACAGTGGGGACCTTGGATTATGGCGATTTAAAAGACTTTGCCACTGTACCTGAGGCTTTAAAAGCAAAGCTGAAAAACAAAAGTTTTTCCTCGGAAATTGAAAAAGACATCAATTCCGATAATTGGATTTTCGGCAGAGGCATCTTTGATATGAAGCTGGGAGTGGCAGCTTTGATGTCGGTGGTAGAGAAATTTTCTGAGCAGTGTGACAAGATGCAAGCTAATCTGATATTTATAGCCGTACCCGATGAAGAGGGTAACTCCGCCGGTATGCTTTCGGCAGTCCAAGATTTGGCGGATATAAGTGAGGCTCGCGGATGGCAGTTTATAGCTGCTATAGATACCGATTACATGACAGGTATGTACCCCGGTGATGCCAAAAAATATGTTTATATAGGCACTGTGGGTAAACTGCTTCCGTGCTTTTATGTTTATGGCAAGGAAACTCATGTGGGAGAGGCCTTTCACGGCCTCGATGCTAATCTGCTGGCTTCAGAAATCATGAAGCTGGTAGATTTAAACCACGAACTTTGCGATATTGCCGACGGTGAGGTGACCCTTCCACCAGTAAGCCTTTATCAGCGGGACTTAAAAACTGAGTATTCGGTTCAAACTGTCAATGCGGTAAATATATATTTTAACTATGCAACTCATATCAGCCCTCCTGATAATGTAATTGAAAAGTTGAAAGAAAAAGCTGTGCAGGCCTTTGATAACACAATCGAAAGCTTAAACCAAGACTATAAGAAGTTTTGTAAAATGAGCGGGATTCCGTACAAACAGCTGCCTTGGCAAACCAAAGTCCTAACTTTTGATGAGCTATATCGGAGAGTAAAAAGCGAGAACCCCAAAATAGAAGCAAGTATAAGCCGGATGGTGGAGGAGATGCTTCGGGGAAACATCGATGATCGGGAATTTACCCTGAGAATTGTCCAGGAAGTCCATAGGCACTACTCCGACAAGAGCCCATTAGTGGTATTATACTATGCGCCTCCATATTATCCCCATAACTATGTAAAAGGGGAAAATGAAATAGAAAAAAGACTTTTATCGGCAGTTGAGGCTGCGGTTAAGGACGCCAAAAAAATATATAACTACACAATAGTTGTGAAAAAGTTTTATCCTTACATCTCCGATTTAAGCTACTGCAGTATTCCCAAGGGTGAAGATTGTCTTTCCAGACTTATAAAGAATATGCCTGCATGGCCTAAAAAATATTCGCTACCGGTAAGAGCTATCCAAAAAATCAGCATGCCTGTGGTGAACATAGGTCCTTACGGCAAAGATGCACATAAACTCACCGAAAGAGTAAGCATATCCTATTCGCTGGATGCCATGCCCTTGATATTGAAGAAGACGATAGAGAATCTGGTAATGCCAAATAAAGATTTTTAGCTTAAAGTTAAGCTTACGGCGCCAGGCCCCGGTACCTACCTTATTCTAAAGTTTACCAGCTAATAATGTAGAGCTCATTCCAATGACCGAAAAAATGTATTCCCTCAAAGCTGAAACATATAAATATTATACACCTACATTATAAAAATGCAATAGATGTGCATAAATATTCACCCTTTATATAATTCTTTCGATCAAACCTATTATAAACGCTGCCAAACCGGCAGCCACCAACGGCCCCACCGGTATACCGCCGAAAAAGGCGGTACCGATGATGGTTCCGAATAACAGGCCGATCATTACTTCAGGTTTATTTTTCATGAGGTCTACACCGTCCCTAGCCATAATCGAAGACATTGCCCCTATAAAAAAGGCCACACATCCCCTTATTGTAAAAAGGCTTTTATAAAGATCCAAAGCCAAAATCTTGCCCTGAGAAAAGGGCATCATAACGCCTATTACCAACAGAATAACCCCGACATCAAGGATGACTTTCTGGGAGGAGGGGGAGTTTGGCATTAAATCTAACAGGGAAAAAACTAATAGCACACCGGCTGAGATATAAATCAGCCGGTTTTTACTTAATATCCCCAGTACAAAAATCATAAAAATGAGTGAATAGGATTTCAACCCCGTCACCTCCATATACTATCGTCCTAAAAAATTACCAAAGTAAAACAAAACTTTTGCACACGATATCACCTAAACCCCATACCTCATGCGGCTTGCATGCATCATAAGAAATGAACAAGAATACCAGAAAGTATTTAAAGTATATTGGTTTTCATAACAGGCCACTAGATGTCCCCCTACAATATAAAATTATCAACCATGTAGGGGCGGTCTCTGACCGCCCGCTGATCCTCAAAATATAAATTTGATTACAGCTATGCTGCGGTATGTTATATCATCACATCCATACTCTTTTGATACTGCCGATGTCCTAACCTTTCGTTTGCAAGTTTGACCGCTTCAGTAATTTTAACGCCTTGTTTAACTCTATTAAAAAATAACGCAAATAATTCACAACTCCTTGTCCATTAAAATACTATGGTATGAGATTTATTTTTTGGAGGGTGATGGAATGTTTTGTTTCAAAAGACAAAGGGTTTTTGCTGCGCTGCTAGTTGTGATCCTTTTTACAACCTTACTTTCAGGATGCTCACGGCAGGATGTGGGAGAAGAACGTGCACAGGTCGGAGAAAAAGATGAGCTTTCTACAATCCGTGTAGCAAAGCAATTTGGCCTAGTTTATGCACCACTTATGGTGGCAGAGAAAACGGACTTTTTTTCCAAATACGGACTGAAAGTAGAGTGGTTGACCCTGGGCTCCGGGGGAGCTGTTCGAGAGGCCATGGCTGCCAATGAACTGGATGTAGCCTTCATGGGAATACCGCCTTATCTGATAGGTTGGGATAAGGGCCTGCCGGCAAAGATCGCGGCGGGATATGTAGTGTCTCCTGTTTCTCTGGTGACATATGATCCGGATATCAAAACTTTGACGGATTTTAAACCGGAACATAAAATAGCCGTGCCGTCACCTGGCAGTATACAGCACATATTGCTTTCCATGGCTTTGGAAAAGCAGGTGGGGGACCCAAATGCCCTAGATGACAATCTGGTTGCACTGCCTCATCCCGACGGAGCCCAGGCAATGCTTGCCAAAAAGGATGTGGTGGCACATTTTACCACACCGCCATACCTCTTTGAAGAACTTGATCAACCGGGCTATAAGGTGGTTCTTGACGGGTTTGATGCCTTCGGGCAGGACTTTAACTTCAATGTAGCACTTGTCACACAATCATATCATGACAATAACCCTCAAGGTTATGCAGCTTTTGTCCAAGGACTGAATGAAGCCATGAACTGGGTAAATGAACATAAAGAAGAGACTGCGGAGCTTTTAGCACCGGAGTTTAAAATCGAAAAAGAAAAGTTACTAAAATACCTCACTGCCGAAGGAGTAAACTATACCACCGCTCCATACGGGCTTATGGGTTTTGCTGAGTTTATGAGGAAGGCCGGTTACATGTCCAAGGTGCCGGAAAGCCTGTCGGACATAGGTTGGGAAAACGTCTTAGCACAGGTGGGAAAAAGAGAGGGAGGATCCTGCACATTAGAAAAGATACAGTGGTCAAAATAGGAGGAGATTTAGTTGCGTGATTTCTTATCGAAAATTGCCTTTATATTTGTCGCAGCTATTTTATGGGAGCTAATACGACTGACCGGTAGATATCCGAAATTACTTTTTCCTGGGATATGCAGTATCATTAATGCTCTATGGATAGAACGGGTGGATATAATAAGCAAGACCCTATTCTCACTAAAAATAATTGGCATTGGTCTTGTGGTGGCAATAAGTTTAGCCATGCTTGGGACATTTATATCTATTAGCGGTAAACTTTTTGCTGAAGTTGTTGTCGATTTGATGGCGATAATGCACCCACTACCGGGCATTGCGATACTTCCCGTTGCGATTCTATGGTTTGGTATAGGTATGAAAGCCATTCTTTTTGTAATCGTATTCTCCGCCGTGTGGCCTCTGATTAATCATTTTTACACCGGGTTCCGTTCAATACCGGTCAATCAGCTAGAAGTCGGCAGAAATTTAGGCCTTGCCGGTTGGGAGCTGGCATTGAAGGTTATGTTGCCGGCTTCCTTTCCCCACATTTTAAGTGGACTTAGGACCGGATGGGCCAGAGCTTGGCAAGCTTCAGTAGCGGCTGAGCTGGTTTTTGGTGCTGCAGGCGGGCAGGGTGGCTTAGGTTGGTACCTATACAAAAAGCGGTTCATGATGGAAACACCTGGGGTCTTTGCCGGTATGTTCATAATAGTATTGATAGGTATAGCTATGGAATACTTGATTTTTGCCGGGGTGGAAAAAAGGACCGTTAAGAAATGGAAAACCATCATAAATTAAGGAGGGCAAACACTTGAGCAATCTGCTAACCGTTACGGATGTAACCAAGATATATGAGTCCGGCAAAAGGCAAGTAGTGGGGGTAAAAAACATAAGTTTTTGTATCAAGGAAGGGAATTTTGTTAGCATTATAGGGCCTTCAGGCTGCGGCAAATCTACCCTACTGCGTTGTATAGCCGGCTTTGAAAAGACAAACAATGGGATAATAAGTTTAGATGGGCGACCGGTAATAAAACCCGCGCCTGACCGGTTTATGATTTTTCAGGGGTTGGATCAACTTTTTCCATGGCTTACCCTTAAAGAAAACATTGTATTTGCTATGAAAGTTGTAGATAAAAGGCGGGAGAATTTTGACAAAAAAGCAGAATATTATCTTGAACTGGTAGGTCTAGAAGGATTTGGAGATTTTTACCCATACCAGCTGTCAGGGGGCATGAAACAACGAGCTTCCATTGCCCGGGCCCTTTCGGTCAGATCCAAGTTATTACTAATGGACGAACCTTTTGGTAGTCTGGATGCTTTTAGCCGCCGGGCAATTCACCAAATGTTTCTAAAAGTATGGCAAAAAACCAGGGTGACGGTAATTTTTGTAACACATGATATCGAAGAAGCCATCGACCTTTCGGACAAAATATTCGTTTTTTCCGAGGGAAGGCTCAAGGGCTCAATAGAAAATCCTCTCCCACGGCCTCGAGAAAGGGATATTCCCGTTTACCGCAGCTTTCTCTTGAAAGTAAGTGACTTTTTAGATGAAGAGTGCAATGGTTGCTTGGGCTTAGAGGAACTTTCGGCAGCCGGAGCAAAGCTTGCTTTTTGAGATTCACCTTGCTCAAGGATTTTATTAGTATTTATAAATATAAAAGATATAATCAGCGATATCAATGGAGCAACGCTCATTACAGATACTGTGGAAGCTAAACCGTATTTTTCCGATAGACCGTAAAGGGGAGGTCCGATGGCAACGCCGAAAAACCGGAGACTTCCGTAAAGGCAGGTAATGATTCCCCGTCGCTTAGCACTGCAAGCTCCTGTCACTAAGGTGTTTACAGGGGTCATCACCAGCCCGACTCCGGCTCCCAAGAGGACCAGCGATGCATACTTAAGCCACATTCCTTTAACAAACAAAAACAAGCCCTGCCCTGATAAAACAAAAAATATACCGGTGATGATAAAGGCCTTTAGGCCTTTGTTTTTTGTCCTTTCCAGCATAAGACCCAGTATGAACGAAAGGGAGGCCATCATAAAAACGGGTCCTGCCATTATGAGGCCTTTTTTAATGCCGAAAACCCCAAAATCCTTTTCAAGGATATCCGAGTATAAAGCCGAAATTCCAAAAAGGCTGAAAAGTGCAACCATACCTGCAAGAAAACTCGCCAAGAGCCCGGTAGCTTTGTTTTTAAAAACTTCTTTTACGGCTTCGATATATTTTTGGAAAGGTTGGTTTTTAAATTCCGCTTTTTCTTTTATTAAAAATAAGACTGCAAGACCAATAGGGATGGCTAAAAAGCCGTAGGCATAGAAGGGAAAATACCATACTATAAGCGCAAAACTTGCCCCTAATATGGGGCTGATTACCTTACCCAATCCGTTGGAAGCCTCTAAAAGTCCCAAAGCCAATACTCTTTCCTGAGTCTGAAAAACATCTCCCGCCATGGCCATGGCCAATTGGTATGTTCCTCCGGCTCCGATGCCCTGTATTATTCTACCTGCCATAATACCCCAGAAAGGTTTCTTTAAAATCATAGAAGCAACTCCAGCCAAAATCCCGCCCACACCGTATACAATTAATGCCGGAGCCATTACCTTTCGACGACCTACCTGATCGGATAAAATTCCTGCAAAGGGTATCACAATACCGGCAGGGACTGAAAAAGCGGTTATCATAAGCCCTACCTGAAACTGGTTTATCCCCACTGCTTTTTTTATTTTCGGCAATACCGGTATTAGCATGGAATTGCCCAGCACCATTATAAAAGGCACCAGGCATAGTAAAAAGACTTGGATTTTTGTACCTCTTTTCATCATGACATCTCCTTTTGACGCATATATTTAAAATGCCCTATATAGCTAATGTATATTCAATTTATTGAGGTGTTGCCCAAAAGCAAGGGAAGCATAAAGCATAACACTACAATATCGGGATATTATAAATCCCGAAAAAATGCATACATGGTGGATCGGTCTGATACCCAAAAAGCAGTGGCTGTAAATGCGATTATATACAGTTATTATTACATTTTATCTGCCATGTTCATCGCTAAACAGCTAAGATTAGACAGTGCTTTGCACGTCTTAATAGGAGGGATTTTGATGGACCCCGTCTTAATTGCTATGGCTATGGTTCGGTTTATTTCAGCATTAGTAGAATTCGTTGCCGCTATAATATTTTTAAAAAGCAACAGTGTTGTAACAGCTACTCGAATCAATGCCGGTTTGGGAATTTTCGGCCCTACGATATTTTTGATTGTAAGCTTATTGGGCATTACTGGCTTAGCATGTCATGTGAATATTATAAAAATAGTAATTATTTTAACGGGAATAATTTTGGTCTTTATTGGAACCACCGTCGGATAAGCCTTTATCGTTTGTCGATAAAACCAGTAATTTGTAACATAACTGTAATATAAATGAAACAATTCCTTAATAATAATCATTTATAATAATAATCAAGCAGTCAGCAACAACAACAAAACGATCCCCCCTTTTAAAATGCGGCATATTGCCGCTTTTTTGTTTGCGAGGCATGTTGCCGAGCCTAGGGATTGAAAGAAAACCACACCCTTTCAAATGTAGGGTGTGGTCTTTGACCATACGTTCCCCATACTAAAGTTCTATTTCCCACATCATTTACCAGTGAAATTCCTGTCGAATTTTAATATAATGATAGGGGGGAGGGGAAGGTGATGAGGAAGAAAAGACTGACTGCAATTGTACTCCTGTGTATGGTACTCATGGCGGGAGTTTATTATTTTTATGAGCCACTGACCATTGTTAATTTTAAATTAAAAAGCTTTGATTCTGTCGCAACACCGCATTTTATTATACTTTTTAAGCCCGAAAGCAGGGATTGTGTCTCGGCGGTGGTAAGTGCTGCTGAGAAGACTTATGATATTGTAGGGAAAGATTTTGGA
>CAZFME010000085.1:1575-9844 GCA_964520055.1 uncultured Clostridia bacterium | reverse complement strand
AAGGTTACGGTACCGGCCAAATGCACCTTCATTTTCGGCAGGTTGATAATAACATCCGCATCCAATACGGGTTTGAATATGGCGGCTTTCTTAAACACCTTGGCTTCAGGAATGTCAACTTCCACCACTTCGGTTTCGTCAAAATATATGACTTTGTCCGCACCGCCTCTTCTCGCAGCTTCCTCCATTCCCGATGCCTCAAAAGCCGGTTTTGCGCGACCTACGTGGAGCCCCAGCGATGGATTGTCACCTACCCAAATTTCCCCGGCCTGGGAGTTCTCTTTGAAATACGCAACTACAGCTTCCACCACTCGGGGGTCAACTACCGCAAAGCTTTCAGGTGGAGCTTGGAAGGCCAAGTTGGGTTTAATGAGAACCTTCTGCCCGGGTTTGATTATGGCATCCGGGGATCCGATGGCAAGTTCCACGGCTTTTGCCACAGCTTCCTTGATTTTGGCTATGTCAGAGTCTTTCCGAACAAACTTACCCTCCATAAACTCAGCATTTCCCTCCGGGGCAGTACACTTGGCAATGGCTACTTTAGGTTTACTCACTATATATCACTCCATTCTTTTATTTTTTAATGATGGTTAAGTTATAAAGCAATGTCTCCACACTTCCCTCCCCTCCTAATGGCATTGCGTGTATCATTATATTAATGTTACACCAATATTTATGACGCATTCTTTAAATCGTTTCATAAGTAACTGTTTAGGTTGTGGAAATAGCCACTATATTCGCATATTTGTCCTATTTTCTATTATATACTAATAATTCCTATTTTTCAATCGTCCGTGTGGATATATTAGGTCAAAAATAAACCCAGCTAAAAGCTGGGAATTGTATGAGATAGATAAGTTGCGTGTCCAAGCATATATTTTTGTATAACTTATTTGTATCACTTAAATAATATAGTTCCTACAAACCCTAATATTATAGTTCAACTTACTCAAATCTAAATTAATCACTCTTATTTATCTACTTTAGTTCATTGTTATTTGAATTAGGTAATAAATGCAATAAAATAGACCATTTTAGGGTTGGTTTTATCCCTATATGGTCTATTAATCTTATCCTAGTATCTTTAGTATTTCTTAAGTCAGCTTAATATTATCCCTGGCTAATTGTCGGGAATAATATAAAATAACATTGATTCTACTGCCAAAAGGCAATTTTATCCTGAACATATCTACATATTGTTTCTAAATTAATAAAGCACACTATATGTTGACCGTCAAATTATAAAAACAGAGTTTCTGTTTGCAGAATCAAAATTATATTCGGTTATTCGTTACTAGATTACACAGCTGCCCGGTAATATCGTTAGTAGTCGCGCTGCCGCCAAGATCGGGAGTGAGACAATTTCTCTCTTTGAGCAGATCATTTACAGCCTTTTGTATGGATTCGGCAGCCTTTAGCTCACCCAGATGTCTTAGCATTTCTACAGCTGATAAAAGTAAGGCCAGGGGATTTGCTATATTTTTACCTGCAATGTCCGGTGCACTTCCATGAACCGCCTCGAAAATCATACAGTCTTCGCCTACATTCATGCCAGGGACGATGCCGAGTCCACCTACTAAACCAGCACATAAGTCGGAAATGATGTCACCATAAAGGTTTTGAGTGACAATGACATCAAATTTTTCCGGATGCTGTACCAATTTCATGCAGGCATTGTCAACTATCAATTCATCGTATTGTATGTCTTGATATTTTTCAGCTGCATTCCGAGCTTCTTCCAAGAAAAGTCCGTCAGCTTTTTTCATGATATTAGCTTTATGAATTGCAGTGACCTTTCTCCGATGATTATAGCGGGCATATTCAAAGGCCTTATCCACAATTCTTCGACTAGCACGTCGTGTTATAACTTTTATTGCCTCAACCCGATCCGCATCTATAACATTTTCAATTCCGGCATATAGGTCTTCGGTATTCTCCCTGAAGATCACCATATCTATATCCCTATATAAGGTGTTTACCCCCGGCAGAGATTTCACCGGCCTTATGTTGGCATAAAGGTCAAAGGTCTGCCGGAGGGTTACGTTTATACTTTTAAAACCTTTGCCTATCTGAGTTGTCACTGGCCCTTTCAGGACAACTTTGTTGGCTCTGATGCTGTCAAGGACCGACTCGGGCAAGGGATTGCCATACTCCTCCATGGCTTTCTGCCCCACATGCTGCACATCCCATCGAACTGTCACTCCCGCAGAATTGATGACGGTTTTTACTGCATCAGTAATCTCCGGACCGATGCCGTCCCCTGGAATCAAGGTTATGTTATACATGACACGTTCTCCCTCCACTCTTCATGTAATTTATATATCCGCCGCAAAGCAGTATCTCCTTTTCTCGATCAGTTACTTCTAAAAATAATTTTATATTTTTACCGGTGCGCTTGTTCATAGCACAAATCCTATTCCCCTGTTTGAGTTGTCCGGCAAAATCTTTAATCTCTATTTCATCAAATGCCTTTATATCGGAATAGTCTTTTGGACTCTCAAAAGCCAAGGGGAAAATTCCGCTATTTATAAGGTTTGCCTTATGGATTCGGGCAAAAGACTTTGCAAAAACCGCCTTAATCCCCAAATACAGCGGCACCAACGCCGCATGCTCCCGACTGGAACCCTGGCCGTAATTTTCACCGGCTACAATAAACCCACCCCCGTTTTGCTTGCAGTTTTCGGGAAAATCCGAATCCACGCCGGAAAAACAAAACTCCGAAAGATACGGTATGTTTGACCTATATGGAAGAAGCTTTGCCCCGGAAGGCATTATATGGTCGGTGGTTATGTTATCCCCCACTTTCAAAACCACCTTTTTCATTATATTGTCTGCCGGTGGATCATTTAGTGGGAAGGGCTTTATATTCGGCCCTTTTATTACTTGTTCGGAAACATTTTTTCCGGGGGCTAACACCATATTGTCATTTGTATAAGAGATTTCCTCCACCGGCTTGAAAATATCCGATTCAAGCATCGACGGATCGGTAATCTTACCGTATATAGCCGATACCGCAGCAGTCTCAGGACTTACAAGATAGACATTTGCCGATTTGGTACCACTTCTCCCCTCAAAATTCCTATTAAAAGTGCGAAGGGATACCCCATCGGTCTCCGGTGCCTGCCCCATCCCGATACACGGTCCGCAACCACATTCTAAAATCCGTGCACCGCAATCAATTAGGTCCTTTAATGCGCCGGTCATGGAAAGTTTGGTCAATACCTGCTTAGAACCCGGTGAAACGACAAGGCTCACATCAGGATGAACCTTTTTACCTTTAAGTATCCGAGCAGCCATCACTAAATCTTTATAAGAAGAGTTGGTACAGCTGCCGATAGCTACTTGAGTTATATTCGTTCCCTCTAATTCCTTTACGGATTTTACGTTATCCGGACTGTGAGGACAGGCTGCCATGGGCACTATTTTTGAAAGGTCAACGGCAATAACTTCATCGTATGTTGCACTCTCATCAGCACGAAGTTCTGTAAAATCCGCTTCTCTATCCTGAAGCTTCAGAAACTGTCGGGTTTTCTCATCGGAAGGAAAGATAGATGTAGTGGCCCCTAATTCAGCACCCATATTTGTGATGGTGGCCCGTTCTGGGACCGAAAGATGTTTCACTCCTTCTCCGGAATATTCAAATACCTTTCCTACACCACCTTTGACGGTGAGTTTTCCAAGGATATAAAGGATAACATCCTTGGCTGCAGCCGGCGGCTTCAGCTTCCCTTTTAAAACAATGTTGCACACTTTGGGCATAGTCATGGAGTATATGCCTCTGGCCATGGCTACCGCCACATCCAACCCACCGGCGCCTATGGCAAGACTCCCCATACCACCGGCTGTAGGTGTATGGCTGTCCGAGCCTAGCAGTGTCCAACCGGGTTTTGCAAAACGCTCCAGCTGCACCTGATGGCAGATGCCGTTACCGGGCCGGGAAAAATGAATACCATATTTACCTGCCACGGTCTTGATATATAAATGATCGTCTGCATTTTCAAAGCCCGTTTGCAGCATGTTATGATCCACATAAGCCACCGAAAGTTTGGTCTTTACTTTTTCCACATCCATAGCCTCAAGCTGCAGATAAACCATGGTTCCGGTGGAGTCTTGAGTGAGTGTGGAGTCTACGGCTATTTCTATCTCTTTGCCACTTTCCATTGAGCCGGAAATAAGATGTTCCTTGATAATCTTTTGTGTCAAATTCAATTCCAACTGCAACCCCCTTAAATTACATGTTTCATGTCTTTATTGATGTATTCATAATAAAGATTTAAAAGTTCTATATCGTTTAAAGGCCGCTTTAGTTCTACTGATGTTTTCCTAACACCTTCCAATATTGCTTTGGCTGAAATCTCATCAACGGGTATATTGTATTCTTCAAGTTTCTTCTTAATACCGGCAGTGCCCGAATGTTTGCCGATTACAAAATGCCGGGTTAGACCTACATCTTCGGGATCAAACACCTCATAGGTTTTAGGATTTTTCAAGGCCCCGTCGGCATGAATTCCGGATTCGTGAGTAAAGACGCTTGTGCCAACAATGGCTTTCCAGGACGGTAAGTCTCGGTTGGAAGCGTTGGCCACATATTCACAAAGTTCCCTAAGTTTTTGTGTCTTTTGCTCCATATCGAAATTCAGCAGATATTTCAAAGACATTACAATTTCCTCCAACGCCGCATTGCCGGCCCGCTCGCCCAAACCGTTCACGGTAACCCCCACATGGGTAGCCCCTGCATTTACCCCGGCTATGGCATTGGCTGTAGCCATGCCAAAATCGTCATGGGTATGCATCTCTATGTCTATATCCACGGAATTTCTTATCCTGGCTATTCTTTTATATATTTCCAGCGGTGTCATAACACCCACCGTATCACAGTACCTTACCCGATCGGCTCCTGCTCTTTTAGCCTCGGTTATAAATTGAATTAAAAATTCCTCATCACTACGGCTGGCATCTTCTGCATTGGCTGAAACATATACCCCTTCTCGCTTGGCATACTCAACCGCTTTGACCATGCGTTCCAAGACCTCTTCCCTAGTAGAGCGCAGCTTATCTTTAATGTGGATATCAGAGGTCGCTATAGAAATAGCCACCGCATTGACTCCACAGCGTAATGACTCTTGTATGTCATTTATTATAGCCCGATTCCATGCCATGACCCTAGCTTTTAAACCAAGATTGGCAATAGCGGTGACAGTATCTTTCTCATCGCCACCCATAACGGGAATCCCGGCTTCGATCTCATCCACACCTATATCATCCAGCATCCGGGCGATCTGGATTTTTTCTCGATTGGCGAAAACCACACCGGCGGTCTGTTCTCCGTCTCTCAATGTTGTATCCACCAGATATATTTTTTGATTTCCCGTTTTCATAAGACTTCCTCCTCTTGCACTTTTGTATAATTGTATACAATTATACTTGTATAATAGAACTTCGTCAAGAGGTTTTTTTTATAAAATCGAGCAATTTCTTTCCATGTATTACTAAACCCCTCACCCATAGGCGAAATTTTACCAGAATAAATTTAACATGACATTAACATAGAATAACTACACACAACCCTAAAAAAGCATTGACAGAAATGTTATTTTAATATAATATCAATACATAGTAATCCGATGCATAGTAATTCTATATATCTGTTGGAGGTGAACTTTCATTGTTTGATAAAGAATTGCTCAAGGGAAGCACTGAGATTTTAATCCTCAGTCTGCTGAATCGAGAGCCTATGTACGGCTATCAGATTATTAAGGAAGCGGAAAATAAGTCAGAAGGGGTTTTCCATTTTAAAGAAGGGACCTTATATCCCCTGTTGCATTCGTTAGAGGCCAATGGGTTTTTACAATCCTATTGGTCGGAATATGAGGGCAGGAAAAGAAAATATTACCGTATCACTGCTATCGGTAAAAAGCATATGGAAAAAAAGCTTGAGGAGTGGAAGACTTTTAGCTCTGCCGTTAACAGAATCGTATTGGAGGGATGTATGTGAAGGAAACGGAAAAACAAATTCAAGATTATATAGCAAGTGTGTGTAGCGAGATTAAATATAGGGCCGTACATAGGCAAATAAAAATAGAGCTGGAAGATCATTTCACCGAACTTATTGAAGACTTTTTAGCCCAGGGATTAAGCAGAGATGATGCACTAAATAAAGCCCTCAAGCAAATGGGAGATGCCAAACTTGTCGGCCAAAAACTAAATAATGTCCACAGGACAAGACCCGACTGGTGGCTTTTGATTTTAACGGCATTTTTCGTAAGCACAGGACTGATAGCCCTCTATACGATGAAGATAGGCTCTTTGCTTGTAAATCCCGGCTTCTTTGCAAAAACATTAATATATATCTTATTGGGGCTTATCATAGCCGTAGTTGCATATTTTACCGATTACAGAAAAATGAAACCATACTCCAAACATCTTTACATTGCAGCACTCGCTGCTTTGATTATTAACATGTGCTTTGGAAATCCGTTTAACGGAAAGCCCTATTTAGCGATAGCAAGCTTCTCCATAGATATAATAGGCATCAGTCCCCTTCTTTTCATGATAGCCCTTTCCGGCATCTATGATGATTGGGACTGGGGTGATATAAAAAAGGTTGGCTTAGGTTTGGTATTGGGTATGGTTCCGGCGATTCTTATCATTATTTCACGTTCAACTACGACTTTTATCGTCTATTGTTTGGGCTTTTTGTTTTTACTCTATGCAGCAAAGGTAAAGCCTTCATATATATTGACAATAGTGGGAACCTGCTCAATAGTATTTGGTCTGTGGATACTTAAAGGGCCTTATTACAGATTAAAGAGATTTTTGGTACTTTTTAATCCGTGGAGAGACCCGCGAGGGGCCGGTTATCAAACTATACAGCTGAACAAAGTTCTGAGCTCCGCAAGCTTTCTCGGCCGGGGTCTTACCTTAAAGCCCGGAGTCTTACCAGAATTGCACACTGATTTTATTTTGTCATATATAATCTATACTTTCGGATGGCTTGCCGGTATTCTTTTAATATCAGCTATTGCGGCTTTTCTCATAAGAATCCTACACATTGCAAAGACCGTAGCCGACTCCTACGGCAAATTGCTTACAGTGAGTTTTGCCTCTTTCTTTGCCATTCAATTCCTTTGGAACATACTGATGGTCTTAGGCCTTGCTCCCCTTGTCGGAATTGGCCTGCCCTTTATAAGTTACGGGGGTTCACAACTGGTAGCGAATATGCTGGCTATCGGTATCCTTTCAAGTATTTGCGGCATAAAAAATGCCGGGGTAGACACTACTGTGCCCGATCTTATTTGAAATAAGGGCTAAGTATTTCTCCTAGCGAAGAGGGAGTACTACAAAACTGATTTTAAGCAGTTTGCGATACTCCCTCTTCTACATTCATTTCTTATCTGCTCAGTATTTCTTATTCAAATGATTAAAGATCACAACTCCGATAATGTATTGGAATACTAAATACCCGCCTAAATATAATATTATCAACCTTGAATTTTGTATTATATTAAGGTTGCCCATTATAGAAAATACAACCATGGATACAGATATCACTGCAAACCCGATAAGATACGCATATCTTCCGGATTTATCCCGTAACATTGTTTTCCGTTCATCATGCAATTCAATGTTTTCATTTTCGATTTTTTCTTGATATCTCTTTCTGTTTTCCGGTCTTGTCCAATAATAATATTTCCATAACATAACTGCTCCGGGGCCGATTCCCGCCCCTGCAAATCCAAACAACAGGCTTCTGATTCCGGACTCGAAGTTTAATGCGATAACTAAGCAAATACCCCCTATAAATAAGGATGCCAACCCTACATACAAATTATCTTTTTTCATTTTTACCTCCCCTTTCAAAAATAAAAATTTCTTCGATTGGTTTTTTAAAATAATCAGAAATTGCGAAGGCTAATTCTAATGAGGGATTATACTTCCCTGTTTCTATAGAGCTGATGGTTTGTCTTGAAACTTTAAGAGCTTTCGCTAAATCTTCCTGATTGAGCCCTATACACTTCCTAAGCTCTTCAACTTTATTTTCCATTAAAACACCTCATTTACGTAAAGGTACCTTTACATTTATTATAAATGCTCCCGTTTGTTTTGTCAAGGTACCTTTACATTTGTAAAAAAAGAAAATGCAAATCCTAGGATTTGCATGATATAAATACTCTTTATAAAGAAGGTCTTAAGCCTATTATTCTATCGTTCCCTCGCCTTTAATCAATTTACCTTTTATATCAGCTGTAATCGTTCAACTTTTTAATTT
>CAZFME010000085.1:0-1475 GCA_964520055.1 uncultured Clostridia bacterium | reverse complement strand
CGCCTTTAATCAATTTACCTTTTATATCAGCTGTAATCGTTCAACTTTTTAATTTCAGGATATTGTGATAGCAATTTTTCGTTGGCGATTTCGAGTTTATGATAATACTCAGCATAGGAAGAACTTAATTTCTTCATCGCCGGAATAAAGACATCATAGTAACCGCTTGTACTGTTAAACTCTTTAAGCATACTGTAAATTTTATATACCGGAGAATTTTTGTATTCATCAGACCGTTTATACACCAAATATTGAGCCAGCATTTCCTTGTTTTCAGACAAGAATTTTTCGGGGTTTTCGATGGACTGCTTTGTACTTTCAGTCATTTTACAAATATCTTTTGTGCTGATGTGTTTTGTATTTTCAATTAAAAATTCCTGTAAATCCTTCGGAAACTCTAGTGTCGGAGCATTATCAAGAAAGCTGACTATTTCATTGTAAGCCTCTTGTTGTTCTGAAGTAGCAATAGGCTCGTTTAAAAAACGTGAAAAATGCAGACTTATAAAACGGCCATAATAACCGGGAAAAGCATCTAAAAGTTTTTCTGTTATCGTTTCCGTTTCCTCAATGGCTTTTAGCTCCGCACTAATTTCATCCCAGCTTTTACCCGTGCTTAGTTTATCAAGCAGCAGTTGTTTTGCCTTTTCTCGGTCAAGACTTAATTCCTTTTGAATGGAAAGTTTTTGCAGCGCCTGACCTTCTTCATCGGATAAAACAATTCTAATATCATCTGTTCCAAGTCCGAGCTTACGCAAAATTGCTATTTTCTTTAACCGCTCAATGTCGTCAGCACTGAAATCTCTGTACCCGTTTTCTAAAACTTTGGGAGAAACCAAGCCTTGTTCTTCGTAATATTCCACTGCTTTTTTAGTCAGTTTTGTTATTGTGCATACTTCTCTAATCAACATAATTATCACCTCAATACAATCATAAGCTAACACCCAAGGTGACAGTCAAGGGCTGTTTTTTAAAGATTTATATATATAATACGAGATATCGTAGGGGCGGTCTTTGACCGCCCGTTTCCAGCAGATAATACAATAATCTAAATATTGTTCACTTCATCGATTATATTGTTTATCTATTGCGGAGGTGAGAATCTCATAAACCAAGTTCCAAAATCAATTTTAACTACCTCGGGACCTCTCTCAACAGTTAAATTTACGTATTTTATAACCTTATAACCCAATCCATAATATTCTGTTGAGCCACCATCTTTATACCTTATTACCGGAATTGCAAAGATAGGTGATTTATTTACTTTAGCTAAAGAAAAATCAGTAATGGAGAATACGAACCAAATAATTAATATTATGCTTATAATAACTTTTCTTTTTCTCATTCAGTAATCTCCTCATAATAATTTTCAGGCAAACTATGGAAGGTTATATTCCTCACTATCACGGTCTTTTGTATTGATACCCTCAAGGATAAAATTTGAGGTTTCTCCCTTTTGAAAACTTGGAACAGAATAG
>CAZFME010000084.1:0-9873 GCA_964520055.1 uncultured Clostridia bacterium | reverse complement strand
TGTTTATCTAAAATTAGTGTTTTTCCATTTTATGTCTTCATGCGTTAACCGTGTGTGACCATGGAAACCTCTTGCATGTAACAACTAAGGTCGGGTATATTGCAGATTCGCAGCCATTTGAATGTAAACATTATTAATTTAAATAGACTGGAATTCATAAAAAAGGCCTTTAAAGGCAAAAATATAAGAGATATCAATAAGAGGATGGTTTCAATGCTAAAGGCGCTCAATATTATTATTATTAATATTAAAAATAATATTCCGTTGACAACTCTTGTGGTCTTTATATTCAGCGGAATTTATCTTTTGGTTATTGATAGGACCGATCTATCAACTAAAGGCTTGAAAAGTGAATTAACGGCCGGCACGATACTCGGCCTTGTATACATATTCGGCGCACTGACTGTATTTATTTTATTTAAATATGTAATTGTGTAAAAGCTACTTTAGTAGTTGTTAGATGATACCAGAGAGCGAATTTTATTTTTTCGCAAATGGTTCTTACCGAGATTACAAGAAAGTTGTTAAAAAGCTTTACGCGAAGTAGCATAATAAACGAACACTACAAATAGTGTGACTCAGGATTTTAACACTGCCTAACAGGTATTGAGCTTAAAGCTTTACCTGTATCCACTATAGTTACTAAGGAGCGCCCCTATGACCGATATCTTTTCAAAGCTTAATTATACCAAGAAAAAAGAACTTTACTTTGAAAGGGATATGTCCCCGGATAAAAGTAAAAAACTAAAAAAGGATATAAAACAAAACATCGACGGTATTCATGACTACCTCTATGACTGTGATGATATTATTACTCGTGATTTTTACATGGGTCAGACCCCTAAACATAAGATGTCACTAATGTTTATCGATGGCATGGTGGATAAGGATACGGTCCAAAATGATGTTTTGAAATCACTGATGTTGTTTACACGTCAATTCAATCTGGAATACAATGTTGGCGAAAATTTTTTCAATATGATTAAAGAGGGTCTTTTGACAGCAGGAGACATAAAAGAATCGGATAATTTCGGCGAGGTTATACTGGGTATTCTATCGGGAGATACGGTGCTTTTTATGGACAAGGTTGATAAAGCCTTGGTCATATGTACCCGGGGATGGGAAAAACGGGGAGTGCAGGAACCTTCCACCGAGGCGGTAATACGTGGCCCACGAGACGGATTTACGGAGACTTATCGAACAAATGTGGCTTTGGTACGGCGGCGGTTGAAAGACCCAAACCTAAAAGTCAAGACGATAAAGCTTGGCCGCCATACGAGAACCGATGTGGGCATCATGTTCATCCAAGGAGTTGCAAAGCCCTCCATAGTGGATGAAGTCCTAAAAAGGCTAAATACCGTTGATACCAGCACTGTGTTAGAAAGCGGTTATATAGAGCAGATGATAGAAGGGGACTGGCTTTCACCCTTCCCTCAGTTGCGTCGCACCGAACGGCCTGATGTAGTGGCAGCATCACTGGTAGAAGGGAATGTGGCCATTATATGTGATAACACGCCTTTTGCCCTACTTGCACCAGCTACCATGTTGAGCCTATTTCAGTCACCGGAAGATTATTATGAGCGCTGGTATATCGCATCGATGATTCGAATCCTACGCTTTACGGCAGCTTTTTTTGCCTTTACCTTTCCGGCCTTATACATTGCCATGACAACCTTTCATCCCGGTATGCTTCCTACAGATCTTGCCTTATCCATAGCAGCAGCCAGGGAAGGGGTGCCCTTTTCGGCAGTACTGGAAGCATTGATTATGGTGTTTGCACTGGAAGTTTTAAGAGAGGCAGGGGTCAGGCTACCCGGGCCCATAGGACAGACCATTGGTATAGTAGGTGGCTTGGTGGTGGGTGAAGCCGCTGTTCGGGCCGGTATAGTGAGCCCCATCATGGTTATTGTGGTAGCGGTAAATGCCATATCATCCTTTGCCATTCCCAACTACAGTGTTGCCATAAGTTTTCGCCTGTTGACCTTTATCATGATAGCCCTAGCTTCCGTAGCCGGGCTGTATGGGGTAATGCTTGGACTTTTAGGGCTGACGATTCATCTGGTGACTCTAAAGAGTTTTGGGGCTCATTTTCTGTCACCTTTTGTATCTTTCAGATGGTCTGAAAGTAAAGATACCATAATTCGTGGTCCCGTACCTTCCATGGAAATAAGGCCTGGATATACACGTCCTGAGGACTTGGACAGGATAAATGATAGAAGGCAAGATACCATAGACAAAGCGAGAGATGAAAATGCTGACAAATAATGACCTGATAACGGTTCCTCAAGCAGTTGTTTTAATGATTACTACCATTCTGGAAATCGGGCTTTTAAGCCTTCCACGGGACGTGGCTATATATGCCAACTCAGACGGTTGGATTGTTGTGATTATAGGAGGGGTTTTAGCCTTTACAGGTAGCCTTGTGTTAAGCACACTTATAAGAAGGTTTCCCGGTGATACGTTTATAGAGTATTCTCAGAAGGTGATTGGTAAAGTCCCGGCATTTATTCTGGGAATCGTAATGATTATATATTTCACCTTAGCCACTTCCATAGTTATTCGAACCTTTGCCGAAGTAACAAATGCATTCATGCTTCCAAGAACTCCCCGTGAATTTATCATAATTTCACAGATGCTGCTCACGGTATATCTTATCCGTCATGGCATTGAACCAACGGCCAGAATAGCGGAAATACTCTTTCCCATACTGATAATCCCTATTTTTGCCATGTATATAATTGCTATGCCAAAAGCGGATTTTACAGAACTGTTTCCGTTTCTAAACACCCCGATAAACGCCATAGCAGTAGGAAGTCTCAATACCATGTTCAGCTTTTTTGGAATTGAAATTTTACTTATGTTGGGACCATACATAAGAAGTCCCGAGAAAATTTATTGGATCATGTTTGTAAGTGTAGCCGTTTCAACAATGATTTATCTGTTTGTTGTAATAGCAGTTTTTGTATCAATTGGTGTGGAAAATACAAAATTACTCACATGGCCGGGCATGACAATTATCCGCACGATAATGGCTCCGGGCAAAGTTTTTGAAAGACTGGATGCTCTGGCCTTAGCTCTTTGGACCATTGCATCCTTTACCACGGCCAACAGCTTGTTTTTAACGGGAGCATTGACTTTCACACACCTTACAAGAGCAAAAGAATTTAAGCTCTTTATAACGGTTCTGTTTCCGTGGATATACTTTTTTGCATCCATTCCTCCAAACATTTTAGTGACTGAAAAGCTAGTTTATATAGTAAAAATGGGAAGTATTACAGTGGGAATTTTTATACCTCTTGTTATATTGTTACTGTCAATCTTTTTTAAAAAGGGGGGCGGGACATCATGAACAGATATACAAAGAAAGTATGGATTTGTCTTATATTATCTATGGTTATGTTGGTAGGATGTTGGGATATGGTGGAAATAGACAGGAGATTGTTTGTGGGAATCGTGGGTATTGATACAAGCGATGAAATCAATAAATACACCTTTCACTTTTCCCTTCCCATAGCCAGGGAGATAATTGGCGGAGAGGGGGGTGGAGGCGGTGGGGGAAAGACGGTAGCAATTGTATCAACTGTAGGCAGTTCCATAATTGACGGGGCAAGGAACCTTGCGCTGAGGCTAAACCGGGATCTGTTTTTTGAACATATGAGGATTGTGGTCATTAGTGAAGATGTTGCCCGGGAAGACCTTAAAAATGTCATCAATCCCTTTATTCGTCAGACGGAGTTTAATCGACGAAGTCGTATTGCTATTTCTAAGGGGAATGCCAAGAAAGTAATGGAAGTAAATCCATGGACTGAAAAACTTAAGGCGGAATATATGGAATCCATTTACGCGTCCGTGGGCCTTTCGGGAAAATTTATCGAGCTGGATTTAGGTGATTTTTTACGTAGCCTCCACTCTCAGAAAGGCAGTGCACTGGTTAGCAAAATGATTCCGGATAAAACCGAGGTGAATATCGGTGGCGCAGGTGTCATAAAGGATTTTCGCTTAGTGGGGTGGCTCAATGAAGAAGAGACACAGGGTGTAAATTTCTTTCTAGGTAAAATAAAGGGTGGAGATATAGTGATAGAGGATCCCCAGGGCAAAGGAACGGTAACTTTTGCAATTCTGGGAGAGAAAAGCAAACTTTCTGTCAAAGTTAAAGAGCCGATACCGGAATTTTCCATAGATGTAAATGTGGCAGGTAATATAGCAAGCACAACCCATGGGATTATATTGAAAACGGAAGATGTTAACAAACTGCAGGATATTGTATCACAAGAGGTAACGAATCAAATCTTAAAAGGGATAAAAAAACTCAAAGAAACCTATAAAGTTGATTTACTAAAGTTGAATGATCATTTGTACAAATATGAGCCTGGCTTATGGAAAAGATATGAAAAAAACTGGGAAGATATCTTTCCTGATGTCAAGATTGATATAAATGTGCACACAACGGTGAAAAATATTGGGGTTATACGATGAATATATATTTAAGCGATTATAAGGAGTAATTTTGGGAATAATGATAACAAACCATTTTAAAACAAGGGAGAGATTACAGTGCAAAATAAGTCAAAATTATTGAAGAAAATGGCCGTAGTCACTGTTGGAATACTCATAATATCATTGCTGACAGCACTGGCAGGCACCAGCGGTCTAGCCGGCGGTCCGGACGACAGTAGTCATGATATAATGGCACAGCAGCTATCATCAAAGCTTATCAGGCTACATGTAATCGCCAACAGCGACTCTCCTGAGGATCAGATTTTAAAGCTTCAGGTAAGAGATGTGATAATAACAACCCTTGACAGAGAATTTGAAGGTATTGATGATATTAACATGTCCCGTGAGTTTATAAAAAATAACTTGAAATATATTGAAGAAATTGCTCGTCAAGAAATCCAAAAAAGCGGTAAAAACCACAGTGTCACTGCTATGTTCGGCAAATTCCCATTCCCGGTAAAAACCTACGGGTATGTAACCCTCCCGGCCGGGGAATATGAAGCCCTAAGGGTAATCATAGGCAGCGGTCAAGGCGCCAATTGGTGGTGTGTGCTGTTTCCTCCACTGTGCTTTGTAGATATAACCCATGGAATAACAAAGGATGAAGCAAGACTGCGGATGAGCAGGGTGCTGACTGCACAAGAAATGACGGCAATAGAAACGGCCAAAGTCCCCGAAGACATCCCTGTAGAAATTCGTTTCAAAGTGCTCGATTGGTGGAAAGAAGCCAAGGGTAAAATCAATAAAACCATCAAACTTGCCTTTAGATAAGTTCCCCACCACAACATAAAGCCCGGCAATTACTTGCTGGGCTTTGCAATTTTAGGCCTCGAATAAAGAGGGAGCTGCTTAACAGAACTAAAAGTTTCAGTATAACACCACATTTCTAGATACATGATTAGACGCCAAGTATTATGTAACTGTAGATAAAGCTTACCTTCTGGTTACGAAAGTGCTTGCTGGAAATTTGGCATAATGCCTAGCGTCAGTCAGCGTGCGTCTTGTGCACTGACGTTTTACCACGGTAGGGGCGGTCTTTGACCGCCCGCTATTAGAATAACATAAAATAATGTGGTAATATTATCCAAGAGATCCTTATGATTTGATGTGTAAAAAACGGCATTATACATCACAATCCAATTCTATACTACCCAATCCGTTACTATTAACAATAGTTCTGGTAATTCACCCCGGTTTATCATATTTCCTCTTTCTTTCTATGGACTACGCAAAAAAAATTATTTTACAGTATTGAAATTAGATTAAAATTGTGCTTTAATTGTATTTGTTTAATAAATCTTATTGGGTTTTTTGTTAATTTATCTCATTTAAATGATTCGGAGCTAATCGCCATTTATGGTGTTTAGTTTCGAATAAAACAGAAAGGGGAGTGACTTCGGATGAAATATAAAGAGCAGCAAAAAACACCGCTTTTTGCCGCCTTAAAGAAGTACGTGGAAGATAAGACCGTTTCATTCCATGTACCAGGTCATAAAGGTGGCAAAGGGATACCGGAATTTCGCAGTTTTGTCGGAGAAAACATACTGTCTATTGATCTTACTTCTGGGATTTTAGACATGGACACCATATGCAATCCTTTGGGTGTTATTCGTGAGGCTGAAGGTTTAGCAGCCCACGCCTTCGGTGCTGATTACGCACATTTTCTGGTGAATGGCACTACCTCGGGCATTCAAGCCATGATACTTTCAGTGGCCGGTCCCGGTGATGAAATTATCATTCCCAGAAATTCCCACCGTTCGGTGGTAGGGGGATTAATTTTAAGTGGTGTGCACCCGGTTTATATAAAACCCGTTATCAATGAATATATGGGAATAGCCATGGGTATTACACCGGAGAGCGTAAGACGTGCCCTGGTGGAGCATCCCAATGCCAAAGCGGTTTTTGTAATAAATCCCACATATTACGGTGTGGCTTCTGATCTTAAGAAAATTGTTGAAATAGCCCATTCTTTCGGCAAACCAGTTATAGTTGATGAAGCCCATGGAGCCCATTTGAGATTTCATCCGGATTTGCCGATATCGGCCATGGAAGCGGGAGCCGATATGAGTGCTGCCAGCATTCATAAGCTAGTGGGGTCCATGACTCAAAGTTCCATCCTCTTTGTAAAGAGTGATTTAATAGATGACAGAAAAGTTAAAGGGGCATTAAACTTGACCCAGACTACCAGTCCTTCATACCCGTTGATGGCTTCCCTTGATGTTGCCCGAAAGCAAATAGCTCTAAATGGCAGGCAAATGCTTGAAAGGACAATAAAGCTGTGTGAAAGAGCCCGAAGACAATTAAATGATATAAAGGGCATTTATGTTATGGGGCGTGATGTGGAAGGCACTGAAGGTTGTTTTGCCTATGATCCAACAAAACTCGCTATAAATGTAAGGGAAATAGGCTTATCCGGCTTTGAAACCGAAAAGCTCTTAAAATATAAGTATCATATTCAAGTCGAACTTTCTGATTTATATAATGTGTTGGCAGTTGGGGCCATAGGCGACAATAACGAGAGTATAAATGCCTTGGTGGTCGCAATCAAGGATATAGCCCAAAATTACGGCCATAAAAATGTTATAAAAATAACCACTGAATTTCCGGAAAACCAGGAAACGGTGGTTTCTCCACGCTTTGCCTTCTATAGCGAAAAGCGAGTTGTTCCCATGGAAGAAGCCGAAGGTGAAATCAGCACCGAAATGCTCATGGCATATCCGCCAGGAATTCCCATTCTGTGCCCTGGTGAACGCATAACCAGAGAAGTTATAGATTATGCCGAAGCTCTTAATTCTGAAGGGTGCCATTTACAAGGAACCGAAGACCCGGATGCCCGCTCAATAAAGGTGTTGGCCGATAAAGAATCGATAAAATATTATGAGAGAATAAAGAAAGTGGTATAGAACAAAGAGCTGTTGCGTAACGAATAAAATAGTTCGTTTACAACGGCTTTTTTTTATAAAAAAGCGGCTTAGAAATTACCAACATAAAAAATATTATTAAACACAACATATTAATAGTGCGTTAAAAAATAAAGGAGGTATGCTGATGGTTGCTCGTCGTCGTAGTGTCATGTCTGAGGACCTGAAATATGAGCTTGCAAAGGAACTTGGTGTGGCTGATACGGTGGCGAAAGAAGGCTGGGGAGAAGTTTCTTCCAGAAACTGCGGTAATCTGGTAAGACTTGCCATTGAAAAAGCGGAAAGGGCATTAGCCGAAGAAAATGGAAAGCCCCGGAAGTAGCAACTCCTGAAGACGCACAAAAACCAGGGCGATTTTTGGCCCTGGTTTTAAGGATAATGCCAGGCACTCACTTATTCACTTATTGAAAATACAGACATCTTCTGATGTTATTTAATGCGGAGGGTGTTTTTTTATATGGGAAGGAAGCCAAGGATTGCGAGGATTGAGGTGTTTGTAACCAATTGCCCGTCAGCTGAATATACTATATATATCTTTCAATTCTTAGGTGGTGATTTCTTGAGGCTACCTATTATACCTTTTGGCAGTCGGCCTCTCATGAAACAAAAACCGCTTATGAAAGGTAGTGATGTGCGCCACCTACAACAAGCCTTAAAGCATCTAGGCTTATTTAATGCCCGCATCGATGGCGTGTATGGTTATGAAACCTTTCAAGCAGTCAAAAAAATTCAGAAGGCGTTTAACATACAACAAAGCGGTGCATTGGATGAAAAAGAATTTGAAATATTAAAAAGGCTTATGCAGGGTGGTATCAATAAATGGCATACAATCCGGCGTGATTATACATATTCCGGATATTCACCGGTTCCAGTTCCTACCCAACTTACAATTAGCAGGACTTGGCGCATCTCCGATATAATCGGGTTAAATTGCTGGGCGGATAGATTAATAGTGACAACTCGAGAAGAAGTTCTTGCTATAGACTTAAAATCCGGTGTTCAGCTTTGGAAAAGTGAGGATATTTTTCCCGCGGGGGCGCCTGTCATTTCCGGCGGCCAGGTGCTTATACCGGCACGCAGTCTGGAAATATTAGACCTATATTCGGGAAAAAGTCAAAAAAGCTTGAGTACGGATATATTTATCTCATCGGTGGCGGCCCGTGGCAACCGCATATATACTCTGTCCCGGGGCACCCTTTACACTCTTGACCGAAAGGGCAATGTGTTATGGAAATATGGAACTTCAGGAGCATATTCCACTTCTCCCACCCTGGGGTATGATCTAGTGTATTTTGCATCCTATGATCGACATATCTATTGTCTTGATGAGAAAGGAGTGCTTTATTGGAAAACAAAGATTTCAGATATCATCCAAATTCCTCTGACTCTTTGGGACAGCAAGATATTCACCGTTTCTCGAGATTCGTGGATTTGCGCTTTGAATCCACTGGTGGGAAATATAATTTGGCGAAAAAAAATTTCCGATGAGGAATTTATGATGCCGGCCTTTCATCAGGATTTTATGCTGCTGGTAAATCTAAAAGGTGAGATAACCGCACTGAGCTTTCAGAGGGCTGAGGTAAAATGGGTGATA
Organism: uncultured Clostridia bacterium; assembly: GCA_964520055.1. GTDB lineage: Bacteria > Bacillota > Thermosediminibacteria > Thermosediminibacterales > Tepidanaerobacteraceae > DUNY01. The sequence continues at coordinate 861 of CAZFME010000084.1, read as the reverse complement.
GACTTGCCCGCTATCCCGACCACTTCCCCTATCATATGCAAGGACAGTTTTTTTATCGGGACTGAGCAAGGCCTAATGGCTTACAATATAGCTACTTTGGAAAACAAGCGGTATCTTGAAGATGAAAAAATAACGGCCATCGTTCCGGCTAGCATGAGTTTATTTGTAGCCACTGAACATGAATTGGTAAAATATTCTCCGGAATAAAAAAGCGAGTTTCAAGATGTTTTTCGCGATCTCGAGACCCGCCTAAGTTTTTTTATTGTCGAAGAATGTGAAGTATGATATTATTTTACATAGGGTAATCGGATAAGCAGGTGTGGTTGCCACCAAAAAAACAATCACCCTGCATGCCCCGCAGTGTGATTATAATAATTAATTAATCCAGTGTGTGGCAACCGCACTTTTGCGGTTCCGATTACCTTTACCTATATTGTAACACAATTCTTATAAAAGTAAACTAAATATTCATATATAATTGAACGGGGTGAGATATATGGACATGAGAAATAAACCCATTGGAGTTTTTGATTCAGGTATCGGTGGCCTTACCGTAGCTGGAGAAATCATGGAATTGTTGCCCAAAGAAAACATTGTATATTTTGGGGATACCGCTCGAGTGCCTTATGGTTCCAAATCCAGTGAAACTGTTACACAATTTGCCTTAGAAGGTCTCAGATTTTTACTCAGACAGGATGTAAAGTTGATAGTAATAGCTTGCAATACTGTCAGTGCCATATGCCTCGAACGGCTTTGTGCATTATCATCGGTACCGGTCATCGGGGTAATAGAGTCGGGAGCCAGGGCGGCGGTGGCAGCCACTAAAAATCAAGTGATTGGAATAATAAAGAAAACTGGGCA
>CAZFME010000083.1:0-10002 GCA_964520055.1 uncultured Clostridia bacterium | reverse complement strand
AAAAATGTGCCAGGGATTGTTATAGTCCAGCATATGCCTCCTGTGTTTACTAAAATGTATGCACAGAGACTTGACAATTCAGTGGCATTAAGTGTAAAAGAAGCACAGATAGGGGATGTTGTTCAGCAGGGATGTGTATTGATTGCTCCGGGAGATTATCATATGAAAGTTGAAAAAATAGGCAGAAATTATAAGATTAAATGTCTTAAAGGTGAAAAAGTAAACGGCCATTGTCCATCTGTTGACGTCCTTTTTAATTCGGTAGCACACGCAGCAGGAAAGGATGCTATAGGAGTTATCCTTACAGGTATGGGCTACGATGGTGCAAAAGGGTTACTTGCCATGAGGCGAAATGGTGCAAGGACGATAGGACAGGATCAACACTCCAGTGTGGTATATGGTATGCCAAAAGTTGCTTATAATTTGGGAGCAGTTGAAAAACAAGCTCCCTTGGAAGAAATACCACAGGTTATTTATTCTTTTTTGAATGACGAGCTTGAGAGAAAGTAGGAGTTTTAGTGTTTGAGGCGAAGCTTCGCTAAATACTAACCAATAAAAAGGAAGCGGCGGTTTCAGCATCTCTTTGTTTAAATTGTATAGCTATATATTTGAGCAATTGTTTACGGTTCTGAAAGTAGCCCTCTGGAACTTGCTTGTTACAAACCACAACCCCCTTTAGATGATTATAAGTATCTAAAGGGGGTTGTGGTTTGAATGCTTGTATAACAAAGCCACAATTCACTGCGGTGTTTTGACTGTTCAGCTGTACTCATTGTCAAAAAGTGTCACTAGATGACTATTTTCGCCGTGTTTTATCAATTATATTGCTTAAAAATCTGATGATTATAGTTTTAATGATTAGGGAAAACCGTATAATAACTTACATAATTGTAAATGTAACAATATGTCTATAATGTTGCATTAACTCTTATGATTTACATTATTCGACATGAAATCTGTTATTCCTGCATAATTCCATAAATTTCTTTAAAATTGTACGAGAGAATACAATTCATCTTTTTGATCTTGGTTTACTCCTATGTATCGGAGTGTAATCTTCGTGGAACTATGGTTAAAGGTGTCCATAATAAGGCCGATATTGTAGCGTGACACCTTATAAGTCCAATAACCCCAAGTTTTGCGTAGACTATGTGTGCCAAAGTTTTCAACGCCAATGGTATTGGCGGCTTCTTTTAAAACGCGGTAAGCTTGTACCCTTCCTATATGACCGCCTTTTTGACTGTGAAATAAATAACTATCAAATGAAAGTTTTTGATTTTTTACGCATGACTGTATACAAGTGCGTAAAGCATTATTGAGTTTGATCTTCTTTTCCTTACCAGTCTTTTTTTCTTTTAATATTAAGTGGTTTTTAAAGCGCCAATTAGTATTAAATATATCACTGACCTTGATAGGAAGAATATCACTTATTCTTAATCCAGTATTGAGCCCAAATTTAAAAAGTAAGCCATATTTAGGATTCTTCCCGTTTAGGTAAGTGTACATTTGTCTGATTTTTTTCTTATCTCTTATAGGTTCTACTGTCATAAAATAATTCCCTCCAGCTATATTTGTAGTAGTTAATGTAACAATTTCATAATAAATTATAATAAATATTACATATGAAATCAAGCAGTTATGAACTACATTTATATATTAACCATAAATAAACGCCATTAATTATAGATTCTATAGAAATAGAAAATGCAACATTATAGACAATATGTTACATTAAATTATAGGGAATGGTATATTTTTCAAGTTCTATAAGTACAACATAAGACGATGGAGTGAATGATTTGACTGAAAGTCTAGAAAATGATCCCATGCTTGATCTTTTTGTTTTTGAAACACTTGAACTGCTATCACAGCTGGAAAACATCATATTAAACAGTGAGAAGGCAAACACTGCTGAAGCTCATATCAATGAAATATTCAGGATCGTGCATACCATTAAGGGTTCTGCCAGCATGATGGATTTTAAGAATATAGCATTACTTTCACACCTTCTAGAGGATGCATTTCACTATATGCGAGAGAAGCGCCCTAAAATAGTGGATTATTCAGTTCTTGCAGATATTGTATTAAGAAGTACGGATTTTATTAAAAATGAAGTAAATAAGATTCAAACAGGGTCTAATCCTGATAGTGATGTGTCGAAAATTGTACAGGAGATAAAAGAATTTATTTCTTTATTAAAAAGCAAAAAGAGCTTACCGAACCAGGAAACCAAGAGTATTGTTTCAAATGGCCAAAAAAACAACGAAATACATGAAGCTACCGGAAAAAACCGTTTCAAAGCTTTGGTATTCTTTGAAGATGGTTGTGAAATGGAGAATATCAGAGCTTTTAACATTGTACACAATTTAGAAAAAGTTGCAGATATTATAAGTTACTTTCCGGCAGATATCATTGATAGCCAGGGAACTATTGAATTCATAAGAAAAAGCGGTTTTGAAATACAGTTTTGTACTGACCTCTGTATTGATGATATTAAAGCACTGCTATCAAATACCCTTTTTATGAAAGACATAAAACTTGAGAGAATCAGTTCAAGAAAAACGAATGGATTTTCTAAAGCAAATAATGATTCTGACCAGGAGAATAACCAATTAACTGTAAAACAGAGCATGATAAGTGTCAATGTATCCAAACTTGATAGATTAATGGATCTGATGGGTGAACTGGTTATCTCACAGGCTATGGTTATTCAGAACCCTGAATTGGAGAAGCTTGCTTTAGATAGCTTCAATAAAGCATCACGACAGCTTCAGAAAGTGACTAATGAGATGCAGGATGCCATTATGTCCATTCGTATGGTGCCTTTAGCAATTACATTTCAGAAAATGCACCGAATAGTAAGAGATATGGGGAAAAAGCTCGGTAAAGAAGTAAATTTAGAAATTATTGGGGAAGAAACCGAAGTTGACAAGAATATCATTGAGCATTTATCCGATCCTCTTATTCATCTAATACGGAATGCAATGGATCATGGTATTGAGCCTATTGAAGAAAGAGTAAGTAAAGGTAAACCTCCGATAGGCAAAATTACCCTGGAAGCAAAGAATGAGGGTGGATACGTATGGATTATCATAAGTGATGACGGAAAAGGGCTTGACAAGAAAAACATATTGCAAAAAGCTAAACAACAGGGGCTTTTAAAGGAAACTGGAAATGAGCTTACAGATCGTGAAATCTATTCTCACATTTTTACGGCGGGATTTTCCACTAAGCAAGAAGCAACTGAGTTTTCTGGCAGGGGTGTAGGAATGGATGTGGTGCATAAAAACATTGAAGAAATCGGGGGCACTGTTCAAGTTGATAGCTCATTTGGGATTGGAACTACAATATCTATAAAAATCCCCTTAACTCTTGCAATCATAGATGGAATGAAAGTACGGGTAGGTAAATCTATCTTTATTATTCCAATAACCGCAATAAAAGAATCTTTTAAGGTTCGGAAATCAATCGTTATAAGGGATGAAACCAATAATAGTGAGATGATTATGTTTAGGGGGAACTGCTGCTCTGTTGTAAGACTGTATGAATTCTTCAAGGTGCAGCCAGATACAGCCAATTTGGAGGAGGGAATCATTGTTGCTGTTGAAAACGAGTCTAGGGTTATGTGCCTTTTCGCAGATGAAATATTAGGAGCACAACAAGTAGTCGTAAAAGCGATACCCAAATACATAAAAAATGTTAGAGGAATTTCAGGGTGTACAGTTATGGGAGACGGAAAAGTTAGCCTGATTATCGATGTTTCAGGACTTTTTGATAGCTTATAAACCTACTAAACATAATAGACGAATTAATAAATGAGAGGGGAAGATGTATCGTGGATGAGATACTTGAAGAAACATTGGCAGTTGAAGAAGATACGCAGAAAGGGAAGTTCTTGACATTTTTACTGGGTAAGGAGGTGTATGCGATTGAAATAAAGTTTGTTATTGAGATAATAGGGATTCAGCCAATAACTGAATTACCCGAATCACCTACATATGTGAAGGGGATTATTAATTTAAGGGGGAAGATAATACCTGTAATGGATGTAAGATTAAGGTTTAAAAAGAAACCCGTGGAATACAACGATAGGACATGCATTATTGTAGTAGAAGTTCAGGATATTTCTGTAGGTTTGATAGTCGATAATGTATCGGAAGTTTTATCTATTATAGATGAAGATATAGTACCTCCACCTGATATGAACAAAAAAACCGAAAATAAATACATAAAAGCAATCGGTAAGGTTGAAAATGAAGTCAAGCTGATCCTCGACTGTGAGAAACTTATGAATGACGATGATGTTGAAGCAATAAGCCAAATAGCATAAACGTACAGCTGGTAATGCTAATTATGATTAAACTAGGAGTGATAGTATGGTATTTTTTAGAAAAAACAGGATAATAAACTATCAAAAGAAAGAAATTGAGAGATTAAAAAGGAATCTGGAGAAATTATCAAATGGAAATTTTGATATTGATTTGGAAGTTTTTGAAGGTGGTAGTGATGTCAGAACAGAAAGAGATCAATTTATTAAACTTAACCAGTACATATCAAAAATAAAGGCAACTTTTAGTGGCCTTGTGAAGGATACGGAAGATTTGGCTAGCAATATAAAAGAAGGCAATCTGAGTTATCGTATGGACACCACAAGATACAATGGTCTCTATGCAAGAATAGGAAGGGGTATCAATGCATCACTTGAGACTATCTCGGAACCATTGAAAGAAGCAGACACTATACTGGGAAGGATGGCACTTAACGATTATACTCTAACCATGAACGCAGGTTATAAAGGGGATTTTGCTACGTTTGCAAATTCCATAAATGATGTACAGAAAAAGCTTTTATATATTCAAGATATTGTAGAGGAAGTTTCGTTGGGCGATATTAGTGAGCTAGAAAACATAAAAAAGACAGGGTTATACTCAGAAAATGATCGTCTTACACCGGCATTTATTAACATGATGGAAGCTATACAGAAATTAATTGACGAGACGGTAGTATTCTCGGAAGCTGCGGAAAATGGCAATTTAAATGCCAGAGGAGATGTGGAAAGATTTAAAGGTGAATACGGTAATATAATTATGGGGTTTAACAGCACTCTTGACGCGGTAGCTAAGCCAATGAAAGAAGTTATAGAAGTTATGTCACAAATTGCAGAAGGAAATTTGAGTGTGGCTATTAAAGGAGACTATAAAGGAAATTATGCAATACTGGCAAATACAGTAAACGCTACGGTTGAAGTTTTAAATAACGTTATTGATCAAATCGGAAATGTACTATCAGAAATCGCACAAGGGAATCTTGATCTTCCAACAGTTAGGGATTACAAAGGCGATTTTGGAATTATTTCAGATTCTCTTAATGAAATTATCAACTCTTTAAACCAAATTTTCGGGGACATTAATACTGCTGCCGAACAGGTAGCAGCGGGAGCAGGGCAAATTTCTGATTCAAGCCAAATCTTGTCACAAGGTTCGGAGGAACAGGCAAGCTCTATTGAAGAAGTAACTGCTTCCATAACGGAAATGGCTGCACAGGTAAAACAAAATGCTGCAAATGCAAACCAAGCTGATGAATTAAGCCTTACAGCAAGAGATAATGCAGTTAAAGGCAATGAGCAAATGCAGCAAATGCTCCAAGCGATGCATGATATTAATGAATCCTCGTCTAACATTTCAAAAATTATTAAGGTGATAGACGAAATTGCATTCCAGACAAACATCCTTGCATTAAATGCAGCAGTGGAGGCTGCAAGAGCAGGACAATACGGTAAAGGTTTTGCAGTTGTAGCTGAAGAAGTCAGGAACCTTGCTGCACGCAGTGCAAGTGCGGCTAAAGAGACAACTGAAATGATAGAAGGCTCCATTGAAAAAGTTGATGCAGGAACCAAGATTGCAAATAATACTGCACAAGAATTAAATGAAATTGTCGAGAGTATTACCAAGGCAGCAGAGCTTGTCAATCAGATCACATCTGCTTCCAATGAACAAGCTAATGCTATTTCACAGGTTAACCAGGCTGTTGAGGAGGTATCACAGGTTGTGCAGACCAATTCTGCGACTGCGGAAGAAGGTGCTGCTGCAAGCGAGGAATTGTCAAGTCAAGCTGAAATGTTAAAGCATATGGTGAATAACATTAAGTTAAAAGATGTCAAGGATATGGAAATGACGAACCTTGAAAAGTTGAGTCCGGATATAATCCGTGCAATTGAAGAAATGATTGAGAAAAAGGAGAAGATACAAGAAAACGAGATACAGGATAAAAATGACAATATAAGCAAAAAAGAAGCTGCTGTATCAAATGGTAAGCCTCAAATAGTACTTGATGATACGGAATTTGGGAAATATTAAACTTAAGCCACGTTAAACCACAAGGGTTTTAGATACTGCTTTGGTTATCAAATGTAATGCAAAAAAAGGAGAACAGGCAGCAAAATCCGTTTCTCCTTTTTATACACTTTATTAAAATAAGAATGGGGGAAAGCATATATATATTCATTCCATATGCAGAAGAGACGAAACTTATAACAAAAATAGCAGTTTGAGTTAGAGGTGGTACTAATATGAGAGTATTGGTCGTTGATGACGCAGCTTTTATGCGGATGACTTTAAAAAATATTGTTGAAAAGTCGGGCCATGAGGTAGTGGGTGAAGCGGATAACGGGAAAAATGCGGTAGAATTATGCAAGGCACTTACCGCAGAAGGCAAAAAACCTGACCTTGTAACTATGGATATTACAATGCCTGAAGTGGATGGATTAGAAGGTTTAGTTCGTATTAAAGAACTTGATAAAAGTATAAATGTTATCATGATAACTGCAATGGGGCAAGAAGTCATGGTAAGGGAAGCTATTGTAAAGGGTGCTTTAGATTTCATTGTAAAACCATTTAAAGAAGACAGGATAAGAGCTGCACTGACAAAGGTTGAGTCAATGATAAAAAATAGCAAATCGTAATTTCTACAATCATACAGACTAAGTCCAAAAGGGCTTTTTAATTCGTTAAAAAACCGCCTGATATTTTGAACAGGCGATTTTTATCAATTGTTGAAGGCATGGGATCTTTCTTTCTATGGATGGTTTATTGTCATGTAAACATTATACCAGAAAAATGAGGGATCCTTGTTTTCAAAAAAATATTTGAGTTAATTTTTATAGGAAAAGCAAGTGGTTATGCGGTTTTAGGTTTTACTTGCCGAATCTAAGTTTAATAGCTCTTAGTTTTAACTATGACAATAAATAATAAAATGTTATACTTAAACTATAAAACTCATGGGAGAGGCAAAACTATGAGTACAAAAGTTTTTAATGGAGAAATTAAGCAAAAAAATTTGTCTGTAATAAGCTTTTGTCTGTTTTCTGCTTGGAACTTATCTTTTTTATTTGAAGGACAGGTTTTGTATTCGATTATAGATAGTGCTCAAATAGATGGAACAGCTCTGATTAAAGCAGCTGTCCTCACTGTATTTATCGGGCTGTTTACCGGCGGTTTTTTAGTAAAAAAGCAAGCCGCCGCTAAAGTAACAATGATTATATCCATTATTGTTTGTATTACCGGAAGTCTCATTTTCTATCTCCCATTTTCAATCCTTTGGTACATATCAATTATATCTATTGCATTTTTTTCAAGTCTTTTTCTTGCAAGCTGGGGATTCTACTTCAAAACAAATTTTATTTCGGAAGAACGTTTTAAAACAGCAGCAGATATATTGATTTATTCAAATGTACTAATGATTATTATTAATGTATTGACTGTAAGCACTTCAGGATACATTGGGCTGCCCATTACAATTATTGCCCTGGCAGGAACACTGCCTTTTCTGTTTAGGTTGGAACCCCATTTTGATGAAAAGGCTTTTCCTAAAATAAATAATATAGAATTGACACAGCCAATAACTATTATTTCGAAACCGTTTATCCTTCTATCTTTATTCATTTTAATAATTACGATAAACTCCGGATTGATGTATCAGGTTGTCAATCCTGCCTTTGCTCATTTCAAGCTTCTTACTGCCTATTACTGGGCGATACCCTATATTTTGGCATTGTTAATACTTAGGAATATACCTACAGGGATTAATAAAACCTATGTATTATACATCGCCATTGCAATGATAGGCCTTTCCTACATATTATTTATGTGGCTTGATAGGTCGGTAACAAGCTATTTGATGATAAACACACTTATGCTCGGTGCTTTTGGAGTGTGCGATTTATTTTGGTGGAGCATTTTGGGAAGTTACCTGGACTTTCATGATAATGCTGCACAAGTGTTAGGTATAGGGTTATCAATGAATGTATTGGGAATCTTTGTGGGAGGTGCTATTGGGAATAAAATAACTTCCTTTAGTAATCCATATATTGCAACATCTATAGTTGGATTAATAATTATTTTTGCTGTTTTAATCATATTTCCAATTCTTTATTTAGAGCTTATCAGGCATTTGAAAAATCATGAATTCCTTGTTAAATTTACCGATATACCAAAGAACAAACAAGATAAAACGATGCTAAAACTCAAAGAATTTAAAGAACTTACAGAGAGAGAAGTTGAAGTGGTTACAATGCTATTGCGCGGATATACATATAAAGCTATAGCTGAAAAACTATTTATTACTGAAAACACAATTAAATACCATGTTAAAAATATATATCAAAAGCTTGAAGTAAAAAATAAAATGGAACTGATAAAAATGTTTGTGGATAATGAACAGTAGTGGAGATAAAAACCTTAATGGATATCACCTTCCCACCCTTTTTGTGTGGGAAGGTTTTTTTCATAAATGGTCCTTTTTTGGTGGGTAGTTTCTTTATAACTACCCTTTTTGTGTGTTTTCAGAAAAAGCAATTATTAATATATTTAATCCAAAAGGGGGGATAAGTCGGTTTTTACAACTAGCTAGGAAGCGGATGGCGAGGCGGAAAACTATTATAGGTAAGGGAGGGTGATAAATTACACATTTTAAAGCAAATTGTTTAGTATTTATGATGAATATGAGTATAGTAAGGTCGCTCAAATAAAATAAGATAATAGTATTCTTTTTAAGTAGGGATAAAAGGAGGATAACAATGAGAAAAGGAATATCCAAGTTTGTTATAGTGTCATTGGTAACAGTTCTTTTTTTAGCGGCAATTGCCTTTGCATCTAATAATGTCGATGCTGCTTCAACCGGGGGTTGGCATCTTATCGAAACCAAATATCATATATCATCAAATGATGTAACCATTAAAGGGGAGATACAGAGCCGTGTCATGGGAACGACAGAGGGTTATCTTCTTGACACATACACCGCAGAGAGCTCGGAAGGAGACATGACATTTACTCATTCACGCGTATACAATAATGGTGACCCGGTTGCCCATATAACCCATCAGGTTGTCTGGGATACCCCATCGGCTTACCTTGCTCCCAATCAGAAAACCGGGTTTAATCTTGAGGCCAAAACTATCAGTTCTAATCGCTGGAGTCAACCTGCGGTATATGCTAATTTTGACGCGGGCGATATTAATCCTGGTGGCGGTACATCAAACTATATAGAATTTGACGCAAAAGAAGGCGAAACTTCTATAAGGGAAATAAGGGACAGGAAGGCTTATTTAGAAAGCAGAAAGGAGATTCCCGAGGGCCGTCCTGGAGATAAAAAAAGAATTATACTGAACCTTGGCCATGGGTATGGATATACCTACACTTATGAATGGAAAGAGGGGGTGCCTCCTACAGATACAACCTCAACGGCTCCTACTGCCCCTACCGGCAGCGGTGCGGAAGCCTTTGAATCCGGCTCTCGCATTATGTGGCAACCGGCAACCGGTCTTGGCTACAGGCTTTTCAGGTCTACCTCACAAAGTAGTTTAGGCATATCTGTGACAGACTTTTTCATTACAAGCACATCTTATGCTGATGTAAATGTTGAGCCAAATACAACATACTACTATACAGTAAAGCCAGTGCTTGCAGAAGCGAGACCTTTAGAAGGAATAGAAGAAAAGCTAGGCAG
>CAZFME010000082.1:0-10012 GCA_964520055.1 uncultured Clostridia bacterium | reverse complement strand
TGGTAATTCAGTGTTATGTGACGTTCGAGCTTAAAACTAATCTATTTTGTATATTTGTCTACCGTTTCCATTGGGTGAATCGAATTCGATTGTGTTGTCATCTAACCACTTAGGATTAAACCTTTTTGTAATTGATGTGGAAATTGTTTGTTGTCTTTGAGTATCTAAATCATAAATATATAGTTTTACGCTCTTTTTGCTACTGTTATATTCGCTTTCTGAAAAAACATCCAATAATACCGGATAATCACTAAAGAGCAAAAGACCTCTATTGGCATTTAACTCAAATTCTAAACCCAAGGGTAAATTACCAGTGCTATATTTTTTTACTTCCCAGGTACTTATATTGATAGAAAATATCGTTTCAATCCAGCCTCCTTCCGCTAAAACACCCCATAAATTCTCACTATCATCAGACCATTTTAGCAAACCAATCATAGGTATATAATCTTTGCTTTCTTTGCCAGTAAGCAAATCCTTAACATTGTATCTTTTTATTTCCTTACCACGGTCATTCAGAAAAATAAATTGTTCACCTATGACATCACCTCCGGTTAAGGCGACTGTTTTTTCATTGGAGGCAACTCGAAAATCCAACCCCTTAATTGAATACATCTTAGTTTCTTCTTTTTGAGGCGTATATCTCCAGAGTTCGTCTGACCAGTTACTATCGGTACTGCTGTCATCACCTGTTCTTCTGATTAGATAATAATTTCCACTAAGGCCTTCAGAGCTATGATAATGGTTTAGGTATCCGTCAGTGATTGTTTTATAGAATTCCTCCTTAGTATTTGTTTCGTCTCTTATGAATAAATCAACAGTGTTCTGACTATTTGCATGCACCTTTGCAATAACCTGTATTTCCGTATTTGCGTTAACCTGTTTAGCCTGACCACTACAACCTGTAATAAAAATTAGAGTAATTGATACAGTTATCATAAAAAATTTTCCTCTTAATCTTTTCATTCACTATTTTCCTCCATTTACCCCAGATTCGAATGTCATATAACGTCCCGAGTTGACGAAGCCGTTCCGCCTTACTTACTCTTTAAGTTAGGCGGAACGGTTTAGGTCGGAGCGTCGGAACTCCCCGATTTATATTCAACCCAACGTGGAGCCGGCAACTCGTTGATATCTGATGTGGGGACGGTCCCGCTAGAGAAACCAAGGATGGTGAAGCGCCGGTTTCTCGTGCTCGTGCCTAAGGCTATGCCCTGTAAAATCCACCACAGGATGTGTGCCGACTGGCTGCCCCATTTCTTCTAACGTGTCCGCATTCTCCGATGCCACACGCCCCGTGACTCAGATGGCAATAGGACGTCGCACCCTTTAAAATTAAATTCTATTGTACTTGTTTTATACATTTAATAAATAATACGATATAGCGTATTATAAGGTTATTCAGGCTAGTGCTCATTTTATCCGTACGTATTCGACAATATCTTTAATTTGCTCTTTTTCTGTCCAATCAAAATTAGAACCAACTGCTTGCATTAAAGCAGTTTCCCATGGTTCATAGGTGGCTGGGTCTTTTTTTGCAACAACTTTTTTTAACAAATTGCACAGTATGCGGTCTTTCCAAGACATAATTTCTTCATTCCATGCACCTCTGCAATAAAAGCAGGGAATATGTGAAAACTCTGTCTTAAAATTACGTTCTTTCAGTGCAGTCATTGCTTTTTCATCGTATGGAGATGCTCCAACTGCAAACACAATAATCTTCTTATTTTTTAGTCTTTCATAATGTCTTTTAAGGAAAGAAATACCTGCAATTCCTGTGGCATATATGCCACCACCTAAAATAACAACGTCATATTTTTCTATCTGCTCAATTGTGGCTTTTTTTGTTTCGACTAAGTCGCACGATAATTCTTCCGCTAACCATTCTGCATATTTTTTTGTTGCTCCATATTTAGACTGATAAATCACAATTATATTACTCATGTATTACCCGCCCTCTTAAAATATATATTTTCCTTACTGCACGTAACCAAACCAATAAAACCTCCAAAGCTTCACTAAGAACAATTCACTGCAGCCCATCAATATCTCTATTATTTTTATATTTTGTAAAACATAGGTGTAAAAAAAATCCTGCAAAATTTTAAGCTTATTAATGTCTTGCATAATACTCTGGATAGGATACTTTTCTCCGGAATACGAATGTTTGTTGAAGTCTATCTCTACATCAGAAACAGTTCCCTGAAGATAATTGCCGATACGGCCATCGTAGTCCTACACAATTGATTTATACTTTGTTGTGGTTTATATAAGCCTAAAACTTTATCCGTAATCTGCCGATCCGTTAACCCTGGAAATTCTTTTAAAATTTCTAGAACCTTTTCTTTTATCAATACTATCTCCCCCGTTTCAGATAACGTTTAGCGTTGACGAAGTCCTGGAGCCTTAGATAGCTCTTATCTTAGGCCCCAAGCTTTGGGTGAAGCGTTAAAGATGGAACCGATAACACTATGTTAAATGAAGTTGGTCGCCCCCATATTCAGATGTCAACAGCACGTCACCCTCATTTCCCCCAAAAAGATATTCATAATATCCTAAAATTATATGGATAATTAGTGTCCGCCTGTATTCATCTATAGATTCTTACATAGCAAGATTTTCTTTTGTCGGCAAACGAGGCTATAAATAAATCGTCATCAATGATTTTCCTTTCAGGATCATAGACGACAAAAAGTATGCCTGCAACTTTTGATGGAATTTTTACAATATCAGCAGCAATACCTTCAGAAGCAGTGCTAGGAGTAGTGGTAGCCCTAAGATATTTTGACTCAATAACCAACCCATCTTGTGCGTGGTCCGCCTTATATGCAGTTTCGCCAAACTGCAACACAGGGTATTCTCTCGAAAAACTACCCTGAGTAATTAATAGACCTTGAATCTTATCATTAAAATCATTTTCGCTTTTTGGCTTTTCACGCTGAAACATCATAGGAATCGCTTTCTTTAATAGTTCATCTATTTCGCTTACCCTATTTTGTATGGGAGATTTGAGGTATTGGCGCTGTGCAATCATTCCTAAAAAAGAATCTTTGTCATAGGCCATAATTAGGTCATCAAATTTCTGCTGCATTACTTTTGCTGCTTTCAAAATGGAATCCCCAAATCGACAAAACAGCTGATAAATTTCTTCTAAACTATCGTCAGGGTTATCTTCAGGCCAATAGTTTATGACATCTGTAAGTTCATCAGGATATTTTTGGAATAAATCCACCTTACTGGTTGGAATTTCTACACTAGCCAACCGTAAAATGTTATATAAACGCTGTTTTGTTTCTTGGTTCGGTATGCGTTTTATAAAATCATCTGCGTATACAACATCATACTTGTCAAGCGCGGACGCATATATAGCAAAAATACGATCAATGCACTGAGAACAACATCCACAATGTGTTGATGATATTCGAGGTTTGTTTCTTGTTGAACTGCACGAAACAGAACTTGAAATTATGTTTTCTTCATGGTAGCTTCTGAATATCTCAAATATGTCTGCCTTAGTCTGATTATAATACGGTACCTTAATATCAAAATTATTGTCAAACAGCTTAAAGAACTCACGTAACAGCCCAATTGTTTTAGGATGGGTTGTACGGCTGGCACGTGCATTGATAACATCAGCTTGTTTCGGCAAGTTGATACTAGTGATTCCATTTTCGTATATAAAGAACTCTTCTTTTTTATAGCAATTGCAGATTGCAAAGGCAATGGACGCAAATAAGAACATTCTAGTACGCTGCGTTTCATCTCTGCTAGGTGCATTCTTTTTATTGTGACACTCAAAGCCATACTGTATAACGCGATTGCCATATTTACCTTGCAAATACTTAGCAATTATGTTCTGAGTATGTGTGGTAGTGTGGTTTGACTTATGGCTTACCAAGCACAGTTTGCGTTCTGGATAATCATTGAGACGCTGAATAGCTCCGGCTAACGAATCCAATCCACCAGAAAAAAGCATTACATCTGTTTTTTCCGCTTCATCAATTGTTACATATTCATTAGAGAACAGAGACAATTGAACAGTTTCGTCCTCAATAGGGCTAATCGAAGCCTTTTCAAAAGAAAACTGATAATGGCGATCGCCGGTCATAAACTTTAGCACTTCTGCCATTTTCATGCTAACTTTACTGTTCAACCAAAAATCAATATCAAAAACAGGGATGTGAAACTCAAAAGAACGTGCCCATGCACTATTGTTTATGCTGTTTCGCTTACCTCTGTTAACCAATCTATCTGCACAGTATACATATGCAGCTATCTGTAATAGATCAAGGATACGTGTAGGCAGATTATTCGGATTGGTGATAAACTTTTCAAATCCAACAGTTATATTTGCGGCAATGTCATTAATGTCACGATTTAGTAGATTAATCACACTGCTGTTGCATAGGTTAGAATCGCACAATTCAGCACAGTATACAGGAATTACAACGGGATGCTGGGAAGATTGAAATGTCATCGCCCCTCAGCCTCCCTTCGAAACTCCTCTCGCATTTTACCGAAAGAAGTTCGTAAGAAGTCTGTGACTTTACTATCAGAAGGAATGGAGTCAACAGCGTGCTTGTTAAACCAGGCGGCAGCAAAGGATTGCATTATTTTTGAAGTTTCAAATGCATGGTGTGAAATGGCATCAGCTTGTTGTGAGATTGCGGCAATAAAAGATTGCAATGCTGGAAAATTATCAATCTCGCTCGCTGCAGAACGTTCAATATAATATTTTATTTGTCTGTCAGTAAAAGCGGCAAAAAATGATCTTGCCAGTTCACAAAAAGCAGCACCTGAACCAGCATCTTTCCAAACAGAATCTGATTGGCCACCAAACAATGTAAGTTGTTTAGATGTATGATTTTTTTGATACGTTGTAATGGCTTGAAGAACAGCATCCCTTGCAATTTTATTTATTTCAAGAGAACCATTTTCTGTGTGTATGTAGTTTTTAGCACTATTCATCAAGGAAAGGAGAGATAGTTTGTCATCGACAGAACAACCGTTTTCGTTTAGAAACGCCATTTGATCTTTTTGTTTAGCAGAGTAAGATAGCATAGCCAAAAACTTTATTGCCTTCATAACAGATTCATCATATGGTATCTGTTCATATGTTTTTCGAATACATGATAAAGTATCATTAGTTATTTTTTTTACAGCTTCATTATCGCCTTCGTAAACAGAAAGCTGTTGGACAATATCGTTCCACTGTTTTGTTTTTGGCAAAAATCCGATTCTCTCGTGTCCCATGATGCCCCCTCCCTTACAAATTGCTTTTGCTTAATATAAACCTCTTACACTATTTGATTGATTATCAGCCTCGTATAATTTTCAAGATTGAGATTTAAGACATAAATTACGTTATTTGAAACTTAACCTTCTCAATCCGAGCTAGGATGACGTAGTCCTTGCGACTAATTTCATTTAACGTCCACATGTTGCCGACGTCGTTTTGACTTAGTTGCCATGTGGACTTAATCAGAACGATGTGGTCGCGCCAACTTCATGAATCTTCATCTTTGAAACTGCTTCGTGTTTCAGCCTTCCTTTTCAAATCAACATCTTTGAACACTGCGACCCACCAGCGGCAACATGTTGTATGTGTTGTGTCGAGTTTAAACAGCAGTTCCACGCCCTCAACACCAGTTGACCCACGGATGGTTAGCTGGTTGACCTACATTTACTGATTAAAATACCGTCCGTTTAAAAGTTCTTTTCGGAAATTTTATTACTTCTTTTAAAAAATCATTATAGTATTTTGAGTTTCTTCCCGTTTCATCTTGGATTTCCTTTTTTATTGAACGGTCATGAACTTTTGAATACATATCTCGGAATAATATTTTGACAGGTGCGGGATATGCATCTTTGTAACCCAAATCAATCTCCATATATTTTTTCACAATAAAACATACTAAATCTGATAGTTGAACCATTGGATTTTTCTTAGAATCGACTGAATAAGTAAACTCTACAAGCCATTTAACTCTTTGAGCAGTGGGACATTTATATCTTCTATGATTTGTAATCAATGCAATTTGGCTTTCATACTGGTCTTTTACATCAATTATAATTAAACCTCTTGCACTTCTTCCCAATTTCTTTTTTGTAAACCATTCACAGTTGGATATTAAATAATCATATGCAAGAAGATAGGGTATTTTACAATTAAGATAATTCTTTGTACAGATATGTGATGCGTCTGCATTTAATAAGTTGTCTTTATCAATTACAACATAGAAAGTATTATGACTTCTTTCGTCCAACAGATCTAACAATGAGTTAGCAAGTGCATTTCTTCTTTCTCTGCTATGTCCATTAAAAAATTCCCCTCCGTCCGGAGAAAACAAATCGCTTGAATGTAACTCGAAATTTTCCGGTATTTGATTATTAAAATAATCATTTATTATTCTATCAAAAACTTCTTTAGTTTTATTCCAACCTTCATCTCTGATTATTACACCACCAGCAACAAAAACAGGTTGTTCAGGGTTTGCCAAATCATCTCCAGTACACCCTGCTTCATCAATATAGAAAAAATGCATTAATGATTCCTCCCCAGTAATTTATTTTGAACATCTATGAATTCTCATTCATAACAGGAAGTGCCCACGATGGCCGCCCGTGCCACATGGCAACTAACGTTCTGTGAATTCCCAATGCATCCTAACCCACATGCATCTTCTGTAAGTGTAGGGAATTCAATGTTAGACGACGGTTACTATTTCTCCAGATATGGAGAAACTGTATCAATTAATATATCATAACTTCTACTGCCCAATCCTTAAGCTCCTCCGTGATCTTTCCCTCATTTATCTCAAAATACATTCTGGACCAAGCCTTGCCCCATTCTTCTTGAATAATCAACTCTTTCCGACTTTAGCTTCTAGCTCACTCTTATATTTTTGATGCTACTTCATTAAGTAAGCTAATATTTTCATTCCTATTAGCCTTTTCGAAATGCAATTCTACACCAAAACTACTTCTTGGTCTACCATGAAATCCCCACTCAAAATGAACTCCTGGTGCCCCTTTAATACCAATGGGGTAGTAAGATCGAGGTTGGGGCTTTTGCATTTCTAAATATGGTTTACTATTTTGCAGCCTTTTTGCTAGTTCTGAATAAAACTTTAAATATTCTTGTTGAGTAACTGTCAAATTACTTATTTCGTTTTCTTTCTTTTCAACTTTAATTACATAGTCCTCTGCCTCAGGTAGTGGTATTATCGTTACACCCTCTAAACCTAAAGTTTTATTATCAATCTCATATGGTATTAATCTTATACACTTAAAGTCTAATCCAAATTTCCTCAACCACATAATCGTTCTGTTACTTCTGGCCTATAATTACTTGAGACAATTATAATCTTAGGTTTATCTCCAATCTGTTTAAACTCGCCTTCAATAAAAGATAAACGTTTATCTTTTATTTCATCACTTGTTACTGACTTGTTTTGTTTTGAAAGATAGTCTTTATGTATTTCGATGACGTCATTTAAGGTAAGAGTGGAACAGTATGCAGCATATTTTATAGCTTGAATGCCAACATCTTTTCCACTATCATCTCTCTTCAGGCCAATTACAACTAAAACACCATTTTGATCAATCGCTAGCAAATCAAGCCTTTCGTTTGTTTTATCAAATTTATTATATTCCGTAGTGAGAATTAGCAAATCCTCTCCCAATATTTGTGGATTATGTTCTATCCATTTTTCAATATGTTGTCTCTCCAGTATATTTTAGACTGAAAAACTTGTTTGTTTAGGCATTATAATTTCTTTTCTTTTGTGCCCTTTTTAAACATAACTAGCATTAGTTTCCACATCCATACTGTAACTGTCGTCTAATGTTTCGTATTGCCGACGTCATAGCTACTTAGAGCGACTGCACTTAGTGGCTATAACGCGTGCGGTCTCACTCTAAAGGCTACCTCTTCACACGAACGGTAATATATTGTTATCGGATGGATGAGGCCTCGCAGAGCTAAAGTGCGACATGAACGTCATACCCTTTAACTATACAACAAATATACCTCAGCTATAAATTACATATTACCCTTTAGAAGTGACTCTAGGTATAAACTTAACGCCTCAACTGCAATTTTTTCTGTTATTTCTCCAGCTTTCTTTACTGATTTTCGCAGGAAACCAGTAAGACGTTGCTTAGCATTTTGCCGTTCTGGCTTAGCAACCGTAGTATCCTTTAGTTGATCAAGATCCGATCGACATTGAAGTGCTTCAAGACCATCAGCATATTGGGAGAAAAGGTTAAAAAGTAATTTATCGTTGTCATTATATTCAATTGAGCCATTAATTACCTTATCTATCTCATTTTGAACCTTTTCTGAATTAACTATAGACATATTACCAATATTAATAGAAACATTCCCACCAGTAGCTACAGCCGAAATTAAATTAGAAACGCTCTCATTGGGCATGGAAAGTGTTGGTTGACAACTCAGATCTATAATATCCGCCTCAAGTTGGTGCTTTAATAATAGTGATTTTCGTTCGAATTCATGTCTGGATTCCAAAATTAAACGTTTGTAATCTCTAGAATACTTCTCCACAAAAAATGCAGAGTCGTAATCACTTAATCCTTGAAATTTAAGAATTTCAAGTGCCTGTCCTGGGTTATCCCCACACATTTTCATAAACGTATCAAATCTAAGAATTGCATCATTTAAATTCTGTACACTACTCAAATCAGCATCTGATCGAAATATATATACTATTCCTTTATCTGATTTCCTTGAATCTATAGAGAAATTTTGACCTTCAATTTGCCTCAGATATCGCTCTAATACTGAAAGTAGCGACTTAAGTTGCTCAGCCTGAAGTCTGTCGTTTGGAACAAATAACCTTAAAAAAACACCTTGTTCAACGTCACTTAAGAATTCCTGTAGCCGGATGGTAACATCGGAACGAACATAAAATGGAGCTACTTCGACATCCGATTCGCAAATATGGGTAATCAAGTTTTCAACCTCAGATTTCCTGCTTTCATAGTCTTTTAACCTTAAAATCGCATTCTCAATGTAATCTCTATTTCGAATATATTCGTATTCCTCCTCACCCTTGTTTTCAAGTATTCCTTCTAGTTCTTGAACTGTCATTGGCTTATGAGATTGCCAATGTCTCATAGAATAGATTCCATCTAAGTTATCTTGAAAAATAAACACAATGGCTTTTGACTTAGTAGCTTGTCTTAACAACTCCTTGAATGCTGCTTGATATTCACTGTTACTAGCCTGAAGCAATAAAGTTGTATGTAAGTAGATAATAGTCGCGGCTAGATTTTCATTAACAATTAATTCTTCTATTAACTTGGCACGTTTTAGCCAAGTATTTGGCTTAACTCCGTCAAGTTTTAAAGGAAGAAGCTCGTATCCAAGTGCTTTAACACTAGCACTTAGTCCCTCATGATTGAATCCCCCTAAAATAACTACTTGTCTTGGCATTACATTTTCTCTCCTATCCCTATTTGTTTGTCTACTAAGAAGCCTTTCACCAAAACTTCAAGAACCCGTTGAAAACTATCCCCCCAAATCCGCGCATGAGGCGCAACTACGACCTCATCTTTCTGATATCGTCTGCCGATTACCGACGTTGCCTAACCTTAAGCCGAATTCTTTCAGTCTTCACCCGCCGGCGGCCGCGACTGCGGTAAGGTTAGGCAATGTGGGCGCGTAAACTTCGTGATTTGACTTCATTGATTTGTCATCATGATCCACTATCCGCGCCCCGAAGCGGTAATCGAGCTGTTAGGTGAAGTGCAACTGCTTACCATTGAAACTTTCAAATTCTCTACCTTAAAACTTTTATCTAGATGTTTTTTATCCGTTGTCACAGCTTTTAACTCCAAGTTCAACCCTGGTTCCTTACATGATTCAAAAGACAAAAACGCTGTCCCCATGTCATATGCCAGGCGGGATCCATTTAGTTCGGCGTTAGGGAATAGCTTTCGAATATATACCCAGGCTTCTTCGGAAAAATTTCCTTTCACAGTAGCT
>CAZFME010000081.1:0-10101 GCA_964520055.1 uncultured Clostridia bacterium | reverse complement strand
TCTTCGGCTTCTGACCTCCGCCTCCGGCACATGCTACGTCTCAGGCATAACACTGATTTAGTTGTCTAGGTGCACTTGCGTCACGATTATTAATGCTATCACGTTTTATTGTTTTTGTCAACATCTGTTTCTTTTATTTTTTTAAAATGCTGACATGCTGCGTCTTTGCTGTCTTTTCCGTGACTGCTCAAGTATAATATCATGAACCCGTTATCTTTTCAAATACTGTTATCAGTCGTTATTGACCTTTTCATCATTTTGCAGCGTTTATTTATTATTATGCTCCTGTATGCTATAAAATACTTTCGTTTTTAAAAAAATGTTGTCGCTTCGATTTCTTGAGTATAACTCTATCACTGTTTTGGCCTCATGGTGGGAAATAATATAACATCCCTAATCGAATAAGAGTCTGTAAGAAGCATAACAAGGCGATCCACACCTATCCCCAAACCTCCTGTAGGTGGCATACCATATTCAAGGGCATTTACATAATCTTCGTCAAAAACATGAGCCTCTTCATCCCCTGCCTCTCGTTCCTTTAACTGCTGTAAAAACCGCTCTCTTTGATCTAAAGGATCGTTCAGCTCTGAAAAGGCATTGGCCATTTCCCTTCGGGTAATGAATGCCTCAAACCTGTAAGTAAACTGGGGATTGTCTTCCTTTTTCTTGGCTAATGGTGATATTTCTATGGGATAGTCATATATGAAGGTAGGTTGTACAAGATTTTCCTCTACCTTTTCTTCAAATATTAGATTTAATATTTTACCTTTTGTATCTTGATCTTCTACCTCTTCTATATGTAATTCCCGAGCTATCTTTCTTGCCTCTTCATCGGAATTTACAGAGTTAAAATCTATACCCGTGAAGTGTTTTACTGCTTCAATCATAGTCATCCTATTCCAAGGCGGTGTCAAATCAATTTCCTCACCCTGATAATTTACTTTTGTAGTGCCTAAGACTTCCTTGGCTATATATGCAACCATGTTTTCCGTCAGTTCCATCATATCTTTATAATCGGCATAAGCCTGATAAAGCTCCATCATTGTAAATTCTGGATTATGTTTGATGGAAATACCTTCATTTCTAAAGTCTTTACCCAGTTCATATACCTTTTCAAATCCTCCTACTATAAGCCTCTTTAGGTATAGTTCAGTGGCTATGCGTAAATATAACTCCATGTCCAAGGCATTATGATGAGTAATAAAAGGTCTGGCAGCGGCACCGCCGGCTATTGGTGAAAGTACGGGGGTCTCCACTTCCACAAAACCTTTATCATCAAGATATCTCCTCATGGCCGAGATAATTTTACTCCGAGTTAGAAAGGTTTGCTTTACCTCCGGATTTGCTATCAAATCTACATACCTCTGTCGATACCTTATGTCAGTATCCTTTAAACCATGCCATTTTTCGGGCAGGGGTCTGAGTGACTTGGCAAGAAGCATCATCGTATCAATGGATACAGATATTTCCCCTCTTTTAGATTTAAAGACCTTCCCTTCTAAACCTACTATATCCCCAATATCAAGCAGATTATACAGTTTAAAAATATCCTCAGAAACATTGTCTTTTTTAATATATACTTGTACTTTGCCTGTTTCGTCCTGAATATCAAAAAAAGCCGCTTTCCCATGACCTCGAATTGCCATGATCCTACCGGCTATTTTCACATTTTGATTTTCAAGTTCATTAAAATTGTCCTTGATTTGCTGGCAATTATGAGAATAGGAATACTTATCACCAAAAGGGTTTACACCCATATCTCTTAAGTCTTGTAGTTTTTGTAGCCGAACCTTTAGGATTTCATTAATATCATTCACATGATCCATTAAAAAACCTCCACTGTTTATTTCATGATATCCATGACTTCATACCTTATGGTGCCTGCAGGGACTAAAACCTCCACTGTGGAACCTTTCTTTTCCCCAAGCAGGGCATTGCCTACCGGTGATTCATTGGAAATTTTATATTTAACGGGATTAGCCTCCGCTGAACCTACTATCATATATTCAAAGACATCACCCGTGTCCAGGTCTTTTAATCTAACTTTGGAACCGATACTAACCATATCGGTAGATATGTCTACTTCATCAATAAGTTTGACATTCCTAAGTTTTTCTTCAAGAACGGCAATTCTTCCTTCCACAAAGGCCTGTTCATTTTTGGCTTCATCATACTCAGAGTTTTCGCTGATATCACCAAAATCCATGGCTTGTTTAATCCGAGCGGCAATTTCCCGGCGTTTAACTGATTTTAAATACTCAAGCTCATCTTCCATTTTTTTTAGACCTTCCTGAGTAAGTACAACTTCTTTTTTTGCCATTTAATTTTTTCTCCCCTCTGATTTTTTACCAAAATGTATGTCTCTAATATATGTCTCAGTATAATCTTTTATTCTGGAAATTACAGCCCTTATATTAAAGGATAATATTTGGGCAAATGCTAATAATCCTCTTCATGAATTGTGAAGAGGTGAAAGGCACAACAATCCTATTAACCCTAGACTTCTAAGTTATTATAATTCAGCATGTTGCTTCTGTCAAGAATGTTCTTATATTATTTTTAAAAAATGTGAAACATGATGAAATTATCCTATAAATGTAAATAAGCCATATAAGCCAGGATAAACCGCAAGTTTAAATACCGTTCAACTATATGGTTAAATTGTTCTATACCTTATTCATGGTGCTAATGTATATGCTAAGTTCTGAGAAATTTTAATTTTATAATTGATTTTACTGTATAAATCTTATTCCTTATTATAATATAGAACGATATGCAGATATTTCTAGGGTAAAATTGGCTTTCTTCAGTTAAGTTAACGTTGATTATCAATAAACACAATAGAAAAGTGTATACCGGATTATACTATGGAATACATCTTGAAAATATACTATAATTTATTCAAATATGGAAAGTCATTAAAAGTTGCAAGGTTATACGAAGGGCGATTATTTAATGACACTATGGAGGTAATAAAATTGTTCGGTCTTGTTCTGGAAGGTGGTGGGGCTAAAGGTGCATATCAGATAGGAGCATGGAAGGCTTTAAGGGAGCTTGGCGTAAAAATCAAAGGCGTAGCAGGGACTTCCGTGGGGGCTTTAAACGGTGCTATGATTGTTCAGAATGATTTTGATACGGCGTATGAAGTCTGGCATAATATGTCATTTAGTAAAATCCTTAAGGTTGACGATGAGATTATACTTAAAATAAAAGAGGGAGAAATTTCACCGGAAAATTTCCGCCATCTTGTAAAAACAATAAGAGAGTTGTTTAGAGACGGAGGCCTTGATGTGACCCCACTTAGGCAACTTTTAAACCAGTTTATATGTGAGGATAAAATAAGAAACTCCGGAAGGGACTTCGGCATCGTCACGGTGGCACTTTCTGATTTAAAGCCTGTTGAGCTTTATATAGAGGATATCCCCAAGGGAAAGCTTGTGGATTATTTAATGGCCAGTGCTAATCTCCCCGTCTTTAAAATGGATAAAATCGACGGTAAATTGTTTATCGACGGTGGTTTTTTTGACAATCTACCCATTAGGCTTTTAACTGCAAAGGGATATAAAGATATAATAGCTGTAAGATTATACGGAATTGGAAGAACCCGAAGAATAAATAAAAAGAAACTAAATTTAATCACAATTAATCCATCAGAAGACCTTGGCGGTACCCTTGACTTATCTCCGGAAAGGGCACACAGAAATCTAAATCTGGGATACTATGATACTTTAAGTGTTATCAAAAAATACAGTGGCAGTTTTTACTACATCATCGCAAATCGTCCTGAAGAGTATTATGCAAATTTATTTTTTAATCTTAGCTCCGAAGCGGTTTTCAAGCTTGCCAAAATCTTGGGGCTACCGGAAAGTATCCCATATCGGCGTCTTCTTTTTGAAAGGGTTGTTCCAAAGCTTTCGGAGATACTGGGGTTAAGCCCAAAATCATCCTATAAAGATATTTTCATAAGCATTCTTGAAAAGGCTGCCATGTCTTGTGAGATTGAAAAATTTAAAATATACGATTTCGATGAGTTACTTGATACGGTGATTCGCAATCATCACCGGACTTCGGAACATATTTCAGATAAAATCCCGCGTCTGTTCAAAAAATCCGATCTTGTGATTAGAACAGTAAAAGAGCAACTGTCCCCTGAGGTTGTGGATGTTTTCATAGATGAGCTGAAAAAAAGCCGGTAAAAAATATGATTACCGGCTTTTTGTAAAAAAAATTTGGTTGGTGGGAAATTAGTGTTCTGCTGCCATCGGCTTTAATAGACATACCATGCAAAAAGAAAAAGCAAGACATCTGTCAAGCTACGAGGCCTTTGCTGTCTTTATAATTTTGATATCCTTCATCGAAGGGTTAATATAATTATAGTATTCAACTTTAATATTATAAGTGAAGCATTTCATGTTAACATATCATGACCCTTATGTCATCGATAATGATGAGAATCTATTTTCGAGTTGATGTTTTTAGCAAACAATATCAACTTTGGACAAAAAATGCACACATTCTTTTGGTTTTCCTATGCTGAAATTTACGACATATTCCCTTATTTCCCGGGAAATCGACCTGTATATTTATAGAAAATGATGCATGTAAAAATATATTAATGTTAAGCGCAAACCGCGATTTTGAAATAGCTGTTTATAAAACAAAAAAGCGGAACATGAATTTCCTCTTTCATGATTTATATTATTATCACGAGAGCCCCTTTAACAAACATCTAATCAACATACCATATGAAGTTTTACGGCAATTGGCCCTATTTTCTCCATCAGACATTGTTCTACGGAATTTTGTTTTTCCTCGAGTTTTGTTGAAAAATCCAAGATTCCGTTTTCAATCTCCAGATTTACTTCCATTAATCCTTTTATAATCAGAGCAGCCTCTTCTTTGGGTATGAGACCTTTGTTTGCCAGTGTCCGGGCATACTCAATGTTCTCTACAATATAGTCGTCATACATTAATTTCGCCTCCAAATTTATTCAATCACAACCACTGCTAGTCTTGACAATTCTAAGCGTCTAACCCCCTATATGGAGCATGCAGTATCTTTTCCCAAACTACCCTAACCCATTATCAGTGAAAGAACGGCTTTTTGAACATGTAGGCGGTTTTCAGCTTCATCAAAGATTACGGAATGTGGTCCCTCAATGACCTCTTCCGTTATTTCCTCACCACGATGAGCAGGCAAGCAGTGCAGAACTATCACGTTCTTATCTGCTACAGAAACCAGTTCTTGATTTATCTGATAACCGGCAAATACTTTCTTCCTGTATTCGGTTTCTTCTTCCTGCCCCATACTGGTCCATACATCAGTATAAAGTACATCTGCATCTTTGGCCGCCTCAAAGATATCCTCTGTCAGGATTACCTTTGAACCGTTCATCATGGCATCGGCTTTTGCTTTATCGACCACTTCCTTATCCGGGAAGAATTCTTTGGGAGAGGCTATGGCGATATCCATGCCCACTTTGGAACAACCGAAGATGAGGGAATTTGCCATATTGTTTTTTCCGTCTCCGATGAAAGCCAATTTCAACCCATGAAGTTTTTTCTTCTTTTCCTGAATGGTAAATAAGTCGGCAAGCACCTGACATGGGTGGGTATAATCAGTTAACCCATTGATTACCGGTATATCTGCATATTTAGCTAAAACTTCTACATCTTTATGGCTATATGCTCTGATCATCACACCATCTACGTATCTCGACAGAACACGAGCCGTATCTGGAAGAGTCTCTCCTCTGCCAATCTGTATATCCTTACCGTTTAGGAAAAGAGCGTAACCTCCAAGCTGCCACATGGCAACCTCGAAAGAAACACGAGTTCTGGTAGAGGATTTTTCAAATATCATTCCCAACGTCTTACCCTTAAGGGGCTTATAATCAGCTCCCAGATTATGCATAGTTTTGACGGTATCACATTTTTTTAAAATTGCTTCTATTTCAAGTTTTGTAAGATCATATAAGCTTAAAAGGTCTTTCCCTTTCAGCGAACTGCTTTCTATATGCTGCCATGGTTTTATACTCATATCAATGCGCCTCTTTCGTAATTTTGTTTATAATTATACATGAAAATGTATTATTATGCAATAGGCTTTTGTAGTTTTTATATAATTTTTTTTGATTAATTCCGGTAAATATTATGGATTCTACTTTTGAAACCTTCTTTTTGTAATTTTATGGTCAACGTATAGCGTGTTTTGTTGTAATTAGAAACGATACCTGGGTATATTTAAGATAAAATTGACTTTTTGCATTAGAATCATTATTATATATTGAGAATAACTACTAAGAAAGGCGGTAACAAAAATGATTCGTGATGTGGCTATTATAGGTGCGGGGCCTGCCGGTCTTGCTGCGGGACTTTATGCTGCAAGGGCAAAGCTTTCGACAGTTATAGTTGAAAAGATGTTCCCCGGCGGACAAGCCGCTATAACATATCGCATAGAAAACTACCCGGGATTTGCCGAGGGCGTTGGTGGTGCTGAGCTTGTCGATTCCATTAAATCTCAGGCTGAAAGATTCGGTGCGGAGTTTCTAAACGGTGATGTAGAAAAAATAGAGAAAAAAGACGATGGGTTTATTATTTATATGAAGGGTGAAATCCTTGAAGCCAAGACCGTCATTTTGGCTACAGGGGCCCAGCCACGTAAGGTGGGAGTAAAGGGTGAAAAAGAATTTACAGGCCGGGGGGTTTCATACTGTGCCACCTGTGATGGAGCATTCTACTCTAATAAGTCTATAGCTGTGGTAGGTGGCGGTGACAGTGCCATTGAAGAGGCTTTGTATCTGACCCGATTTGCCGGCAGTATCCATGTAATCCATCGTCGGGATGAGCTTAGGGCTACCAAAATCTTGCAAGAGCGTGCTTTTAGTAATGATAAAATCAAGTTCATCTGGGACTCGGTATTGCATGAAATAAAGGGTAAAGATACCGTTGAGGAAGTAGTAGTCAAAAACGTGAAAACCGGAGAGCTGAGCTCTGTTCTCGTTGACGGGGTTTTTGTGGCAATCGGTTATACCCCTAACACCGATTTTGTCAAAGACTTGGTTCAGTTAGACGAGCAGGGTTACATAGTAACCGATGATTATATGAAAACCGAAATCCCCGGCCTTTTTGCCGCCGGTGACATACGTAAAAAATCCCTGCGCCAGGTCGTAACCGCAGTAGCTGACGGAGCCATTGCCGCTGTGGAGGCAGGTAGATTTATTGAAGAACAGTAAGGACGGTCTTGAGCCGTCCCTTATTGTTATGTTAGTTGTTTCGTATAAAATTATTCAACTTAAATATTATAAAGATATGGGTATGGAGGTATTTTATGGAGCTCATGGGTGATAACAATAAGCATATTATTGAGTTCAAGCATATAATCGGACATGATATGCTTGAAGAAGTTAGGCAACTCTTTTTAGAATATGCCCAATCACTTAACATAGACCTTGAATTTCAAGATTTTGAAGCAGAATTTAAGGCACTTCCAGGAAAGTATGGGCCACCCGATGGAGCTTTAATATTGGCATTAGTTGATAATAAAAGCGCAGGGTGCATTGCTCTTCGTAAGATTTCTGAAAGTATATGTGAAATGAAAAGGTTATATGTTCGTGATGATTATAGAGGATTAGGAATTGGGAAAAAGCTTATTACCATGATAATTGACGAAGCTTCAAAACTTAATTATCATTATATCAGACTAGATACTCTTCCAATGATGAACAAAGCACAAGCTTTGTATGAGTCATTCGGGTTTTATGATATAGACCAATATATTTATAATCCAATTAAAGGGGCAAGATTTATGGAATTGAATTTAAAAACTGATCGTTCACTCTGCTAGGTGGGGTTAAAACTCATTACCTATGGGAGTGAATATTTGGGGACGGTTCTTTATTATTCATATGCAATCAGAATGACCAGGTCCAAGGTATGCAATCAGAATTGACCGAATCTAAAAGTACATGTACGAATAATTAACCTCTATGCTTGTCACCCTGAGCAAAGCGAAGGGTCTTGTGACGCATCATTCTATATTTTATCCGGTAAAGGGTAGTCAAAGACCACCCCTTCTTGTTAATACATTCCACATTATGTGCGAAATTCTAAATTGTAGGGGAGGCCTTCGGCCTCCCGCTTGTTGTCTTATTGAAATATAGAAACTACAAAGTCTTTATAGGAACTAACCAATATAATAAATACACCTACCGGGACAATATATTTTACTAAAAAGCTCCATACATTGGCTAGCTTAAACTCGACCCCTGAACTCTCAATTTCCTTCACTGCTTCTTTAGTTGTCAGCACCCATGCAACAAACACACTAAGCAAAAACGCACCGGTTGTGAGTAGGATATTAGAAGACAATTTATCATAGACATCGAAGAAAGCCAAACTGCCTAGTCTAAAACCACTGCCTTCAACCAAAGACAAAGATGCGGGTATACCCAACAGAAATATTAAAGTTCCAATAGTCAGAGTGGCTTTTGATCTGTCCTCGTTTCGCTCATCAACAAAATAGGATACACATATTTCCAGCATGGATATGGAAGATGTTAAGGCTGCAAATATGACCAACAGGAAAAATAATATGCAAAAGAGTTGCCCCATGGGCATTGACGCAAAAACCGCCGGTAATGTGATAAACATAAGTCCGGGCCCTTCTCCTGCTTCAAAACCCAGGGCAAAGACCGCCGGTATTGTAGCGAAACCTGCTATCAGGGCTGCAAGGGTATCCAATATGGGAATGGAGACAGCCGTAGTTAACAGATTTTCCTCTTTATCTAAGTAACTGCCATAGGTTATCATTACCCCCATACCTATACTGAGGGAGAAAAACACCTGTCCCATAGCATTTTTTGCCACATCCATTGTTATTTTCGAGAAATCCGGAACCAATAAGAACTTGATTCCTTCCATACTGCCCTGTAATGTAACACTTCTTATGGCAATTATTATAAGAAGGATAAATAGTGCAGGCATCATTATTTTGGAACTGCTTTCGATTCCCTTTTTGATACCTTTAATTACTATCATGATAGTCAGCAACATAAAAACCAATTGATAAAATATAAGGATTTTAGGGGAATTCATCATATCAGTAAAAATCCCCGCTAGAGTGGACGGATCTGTGGTATTTAATTTTCCGGTAACCGCATTTTTAAAATAATAGAGAACCCAGCCTCCTACAGCAGAGTAGAATGCCAATATTACAAAACCACAAATTACCGCTAATGCTCCTACGAAAGACCAACGCTTATCTATGCTTTTATATGCACCGAAAACCGATAACTGGGTTTTTCGGCCTAGAGTTATTGCAGCAAGCATAAGGGGTATACCGATAATCACCAAAAACAGAAGGTACAGAGCCACATAAGCTCCGCCACCGTTTACACCCACACTGTAAGGAAACTTCCAAATGTTACCCAAGCCTATAGCTGAACCTGCAGCGGCCAACACAAAACCCGCCTTGGAAGACCACTTGTCTCTTGCTATTTGTTTCATTGTAAACCTCCTTGATATAGTTTTACTATTAGTTGGTTAATTTTATCGATCGATCGATCGAAAATATATAAAACAAAAAAAGTTTCACCTCCACTTAGAGGTGAAACTTTGTTCACGGTACCACTCTATCCTATATATAGGTATACTATATCCAGGATACTCAAATTCTAGTCTGCAGTTACGCTAAACTATAGTCCTTTGTTAAGGGGGACAATCCTTTGCCCCTACTTGTTTCCGTTCAGAGCAAAAACTCAGGAGGGAATATACACATCGTCTTGTAAAACCGGATCCCACCAACCCCAGCTCTCTGCATTCACAGTGTCAATGCTTATCTTCTCCATCATTGTCGATAACTATATTAAATTGTTGCTTAATACTATATGCTTAAAATCAAAAAATGTCAACCCCTGATTTTATTTTATCAAGTTAAAAATGTTAACTGGAGTCCTGTACCGCTATAGACCGTCTATGTATGCGCGACGAGCTAAAATTAACTGTCACATATATGCCCTTTAATATATTTAGCCACTTCTTTTCCTAATATAGCATGACTTTCCGGCTCTAAATGTATGCCATCTTTATCACTCATTTTAA
>CAZFME010000080.1:0-10191 GCA_964520055.1 uncultured Clostridia bacterium | reverse complement strand
TTCACCTTTTGGAGTAACTTTACCTACCAGTATATCCCCCGCTCTAACTTCAGCACCAATCCGTATTATTCCACGTTCATCGAGATCCTTCAATGCATCTTGACCAACATTGGGTATATCACGAGTAATTTCTTCAGGTCCTAATTTTGTATCTCTTGCACCTGCATCGTATTGCTCTATGTGAATAGATGTAAATACATCATCTTTAACTAACCGATCTGACAATAAAATAGCATCTTCATAATTGTAGCCTTCCCAAGGCATAAATGCAACTAACACATTTTTCCCTAAAGCGAGCTCACCATGATCAGTAGACGGGCCATCAGCAATAGGTTGATTTTTTATGACTTTATCACCTTTTCGAACTAGAGGCTTTTGATTTATACATGTACCTTGATTTGATCTTATGAACTTATGAACTTTGTACACATCAAGGCCTTGATCACTATCTCTTCTAACAACAATCTGATTAGCCGTAACTCTTTCTACTATGCCGGCGCTTTTTGCTACTATCATTACACCGGAGTCCATAGCCACCTTATGCTCGATTCCAGTTCCTATATATGGAGCTTGACTCTCTAACAGAGGCACTGCTTGACGCTGCATGTTTGAACCCATTAGAGCGCGGTTTGCATCATTGTGTTCGAGAAATGGTATCATAGCTGTAGCAACACTTACTAACTGTTTTGGTGAAACGTCCATAAAATCTATTTTTTCAGCCGGGACTACTATTGTTTTATCTTTATATCTTGCTGCAAGCCGCTTTTCGACAAATTTTCCTTCTTCATCTAAAGGTGCATTCGCTTGAGCAATTATAAACTCATCTTCTTCATCTGCTGTAAAATACTCTATCTCATTTGTTACAACTTGACGCTCTTTATCCACTTTCCTGTATGGTGTTTCAATAAACCCAAACTCATTTACTTTAGCAAAACTACTGAGTGAACTTATAAGACCAATATTTGGACCCTCCGGTGTCTCAATAGGACACATGCGACCATAGTGAGAGTGGTGAACATCCCTTACATCAAATCCAGCTCTTTCCCTGCTAAGACCGCCGGGCCCCAGTGCACTTAAACGTCGTTTATGTGTAAGTTCCGCTAAAGGATTTGTCTGATCCATAAACTGAGATAATTGACTGCTGCCGAAAAATGTGTTCATGGCAGCCACTACCGGTCGAATATTGATTAGCTTTTTCGGAGTAATAGTATCTACGTCCTGGATGGTCATTCTTTCTTTTATAACACGTTCCATTCTGGAAAGACCTATCCTGAACTGATTTTGCAAGAGCTCTCCAACTGATCTTAAACGTCTATTGCCTAAATAATCAATATCATCAATATTACCGACACCATATGACAAGTTTATCAGGTAGTTGATCGCAGCGATTATATCATCTGATGTCACATGCTTTGTGGTTTTGAAGATCTTGTCATCTTCTTTGGAATATCCATTACATAGTACCTTTACCTTCCACAATTTGGATTCTGACCGACTTTTATCATCTATGCTATCCTCTGAGATTTGTATTTTTATATGTCTTACTTTAAGTCGTTCCAAAAGTTTTGCTTTATCCCTAGTGATTCTTTCACCTTTTTTTAAAACTATTTCTCCGGTTTCTTTATCGGCGATATTTTCTGCACTTATGTGGCCTACTATTCTACTACTTAGTTTTAACTTTTTGTTAAATTTATAACGACCCGCTTTACCTAGATCATAACGCTTTCTATTGAAAAACATGAATTCTATCAGACTTTTAGCATTTTCTACTGTTGGCGGATCCCCTGGTCTTAGTCTCTTGTATAGTTCAATCAGACCTTCTGTTTCACTTCCTGTATTGTCCTTTTCTAAGGTATATAACAGCTTTTCATCTTTACCTAAAAGTTCTAAGATCTGCGGATTGGTACCATAACCCAGTGCCCTCAAGAGTACAGTTACAGGGAGTTTTCTTGTCCTGTTTATTCTTACAGTTAGTATTTCCCTTGAATTTACCTCCATATCGATCCATGCACCGCGATTCGGAATAATCTGTCCGGAAAACAGTTCACGGCCGCTTTTATCTCGCTCACTATCAAAATACACACCGGGAGAGCGGACTAGCTGACTTACTATGACGCGTTCAGCACCATTTATTATAAATGTGCCATTTTCCGTCATCAGGGGGAAGTCTCCCATAAAAACTTCTTGTTCCCTAACCTCTCCGGTTTCATTATTTATAAGTCTTGCCTTGACCTTGAGAGGAGCAGAATAGTTGACATCCCTTTCCCTCGCTTCATCTTCTGTGTGCTTCGGCTCGCCCATTTTATAATCAATAAATTCTAAAACCAGATTGCCGGTAAAATCCTCTACAGGGGAAATATCTTGAAGCGCTTCGCTTAGGCCCTGTTTTAAAAACCACTTATAAGAATC
The DNA here is from genome assembly GCA_964520055.1 of uncultured Clostridia bacterium. Taxonomy (GTDB): domain Bacteria; phylum Bacillota; class Thermosediminibacteria; order Thermosediminibacterales; family Tepidanaerobacteraceae; genus DUNY01. Next base: position 7,782 of record CAZFME010000080.1, on the reverse strand, counting down.
CTTTTGGATTTCAATAAGATCCGGCATATCCATTACTTCATCAATTTTGGAATAACTCCATCGAGTTCGTTCCCCTTGGTTGACAGGATGAACCAAGTTTTCTTCACTCCTTAAAATTATTATATGTGGAAATAAATAAACCAAAAGCTGACTATCTAACTCGCCTTTGGTTTTTTTAATAAAAACCCAAATAGGGTAAACCATTATATTGTTGTTACAATTTTTGGAGATAATTTATTATTTATAGTTAATATACTCATATAATACATTATCATATATAAAATGTCTTGTCAAAATTTTGGAAGATTCTTCGCTACGCTCAGAATGACAGCAGTATATAGCAGAATGACAGACCTCTGAATTGTAAGGTCACACTTATTTACTGTTCTGCAGGGGGGGTACCTGAATAGGTTACTAGCCCTTAGCAATTCTCATCGTAATCATTTATAACTCTTGCAACTTCAATAAAATCTTTCATGTAAAAAATATCCTTAGCTTTATATTACTATCTTAGCTGTAATTATTCAACTTAGTCCAGTGGCTATTTTAAATTTTCTCTTATCTGTATGAATAAAAAAAACTTGTCCCTAAGCCTACCGCCATAGTTGCGGTTTTTCTTATTTTCTTGCACTCTTTTCTTTGCTTATATATTAATTTTCATGTGATAAGTTACAACTTCGTGCTACTTTGCCTTTTTTATAACTTCATTATTGTCTTTATAAGTCGGCACTATCTTCTTTATCATATCTTTTACCCCCGTATTTGAGTCAAGCAGTAATTCTTTGAGACCTCCAAGTTCACTTTCAAAGGCAGCTACATCGGTAAAAGTCGGTTTTGCGATAAATATCTTCTTGTATTTTGTAGCTGTTATACCCTCTTCATTTAAAAGCAGTTCTTCAAAAAGCTTTTCACCCGGTCTGAGGCCTATGTAGTCTATTTTTATATCTACATCCGGTTCCAATCCCGACAGCTTTATCATGTCTCGGGCAAGATCCGCAATTTTTACCGGTTCTCCCATATCTAAAATAAATATTTCTCCCCCTTTGGCCAGTGCTCCTGCCTGTATCACCAGCTGCACTGCTTCGGGGATGGTCATGAAGTACCGGATCACTTCAGGATGAGTCACCGTCACAGGCCCTCCGCTTTCAATCTGTTTTCTGAAAAGGGGAATCACACTCCCATCGCTTCCTAAAACATTCCCAAATCTAACAGCTGAAAACACCGTTTTGCTTTTCATAGACATCATCTGTATGATAATCTCCGCAATCCTTTTTGACGCTCCCATTATATTAGTGGGATTTACAGCCTTGTCTGTAGATATGAGAGTAAATCTTTCGGCATTATACTTATCCGCTGTCTCTGCCACATTTAGCGTCCCAAATACATTGTTCTTTATGGCTTCCGTTGCATTTAACTCCATCAACGGAACATGTTTATGTGCTGCAGCATGAAAAACTACATTGGGCCTATATTGCTCAAATATGTATTCCAATCTTTCCCTGTCTCTTACACTCCCAATTAAAGCAGTATATTTTATATCCGGGAATAGAGTTTTTAAGTCAAACTCCAGGCTGTAGACATTATTTTCACTAATATCAAAAACTATAAGCTCTTTAGGTTCAAACCTAGCTATCTGCCGGCAAAGTTCTGAACCTATAGAGCCACCTCCACCAGTCACCAGTACTGCTTTGTTTTGTATATATCCGGAGATTTCTTCAAGGTTCACCTTAATCGGTGCTCTGCCCAAAAGGTCTTCTATCTTCACATCCCTAAGTCTTTTTATGCTTACCTTCCCATCAAGGAGTTCATAAACTCCCGGCACAATCCTTAATTTGCACTTGGTTTTACTACAGATATTTACTATCTCTCTTATCTCATGCCTATCTATAGACGGCATGGCTATTATTATTTCTTTAATATTTTTTTGCAAGACTAATTCAGGAATGTCATGGCGTCCTCCAAAAACCTTGACCCCATGAATGCGCATATTATGTTTGTTTTCATCATCATCTATGATAACTATAGGTCTCATCTTAAGATCCGGATGTTTCTTAAACTCCTGGATAACCATGGAACCTGCCTCACCGGCTCCGATGACCATCACATTCCGGACACCTTCTTTTTTCCTGAGCATCGGAGTTACACCGTTAAATGTCCTTAAAACAAATCTACTGCCACCGATAAAGGTGGTAAGTAAAAGCCAATACAGTATGTATATACTGCGGGGAAAGGTTTGCCTCATCATAAAAGTGTATCCTAAAACCGTAAGCGAACTAAAAGATGTAGCAAGCACTATAGAGATAAGCTCATCGATGCTGGCATATTTCCATATCCGATTATATAGATTGAAAACCAAGAAACTGCAAAGCGCTATAACAGTTACCATAAGATATGTCTCTTTAAATAATACAAAATATTGCATTGGAATATCATTATCAAACCGCAGAGCAAGAGATAAATACAATGAAATATTTATGATGCCGATATCTAAAATTACCATAAGTATCTTGCGCAATATAACCTTCACTTTAAAAATCCCTTCTACATATATTTAATGCCATTGACGTATTTTTATGCTCATTATATCATTTTCTACACATGTTTTCAGTTTTTTCTTTTACTGCTGTAAGCATTTTTTCTGAAATATTGACTCCTACAACAGTTCCAGCACCACGCCCTATAGCATATTGACAATGCCAGCTAAATCCACAACACGTAATCTCTACAGGCATACGGCATCCTCATATGCAAGTGGAGCATTTGGCCTTATAAGTCCTAGTAACCGGTCTTCGATGCCCTCTTTCTCTGTATGTACCAAGATCCGGTGATATTACTTCCCAAAGTGGTGGGATGTTAGGATGGTCAGTTTTCTTCAGTTTTGATTTTCGCTATTGCACCCACTTACTAATATATCAAATTATGGTTCTTGTTGTATAATTCTACATATTATGCAAAGCACCTTTAATTCTTTTTTTATAGCCTTCACTATGTTCCAATTTCCCCTTCAGCTTCCCTCAGACACCACCATTACCAGTGACGCCCTTGCTTACGGGTTGTCTTCCCACTGGTCAGCTACAGAGTTTCTTTCAACTCATCGGCTCTGCAGACATGCCCGAGCGCACCACAAAAACAGCCGGGTTTCCCCGGCTGTTTGCGCATAACTGTTTATTTCTTCAAATCTTTTTTAAACTTTTCCGATAAAAGTATCGTTCCCGTTCTTCTTTTTCTGTTTTTACTTTAAGATCGAGGATTGATGCTTTGTCTCCTTGCTCACTACGAAAGAAGGCATTGCTAGTAGGTGCTAGAATGCCTTTTCAATTTATATAGGCAGGATAAACCGCTTAATCATTATAAAATGCAACACCGAACCCAGTGAAATAAATATGTGAAAGACCTCATGAAAACCAAATTTATTCGGGAAAAAATTAAAAATCTTGGTTGCATAGATTACCCCACCAATCGTATAGGCTAATCCACCCAGAAACAAAAGTATAATAGCCTCAATCGGGAAGCTCTGAACTAATTTGGCCATTGGAATCAAAGCCATCCATCCCAGTGAAATGTAAAATGCCGTTGAAACCGAGCGGTGTACCCCAATAAAAAACACTTTAAGCACTATGCCGGTTAATGATAATGCCCAAACAGCAAAAAGCATTGTCCATCTCCAAATACCATCCAAGCCATAGTAAAGCACAGGGGTATAGGTACCGGCAATTAACAGGAAAATTGATATATGGTCCAATTTTCTCAGTACGCGCTGTTTTTCCGGAGTAGTCTTGACCCAGTGGTACACAGTACTGGCCCCATATAACATAATAAGACTGACACCGTAAATTGTCATTGTTATTAATTTTGAAGGGTTATTGTGTGAAAGTATTATTAAGAATACCAAGCCAATAAGGCCTGCTAAAAAGGTCACAAAATGGGTCCATGTATTCACCGGTTCTCTCATTACTATACCTCCTCTAATTTCACCATTTCATTAATTGCGAGTTTATCCTATCTTGCAGTTCGGTATATCATAAAAAATGTGGGCAAACACAAGGTTTACCCTACCACATTATCTGTAAAAAATTACTTTGAATTCTTGGAGACTAGCATCTTCAATGAAATCAGGCTCTCTGATGCCGGCGGATTTGCATTCGGCAATCATTCATTTTATACCGGAACCTATTCCCCTGTAAGGAATTCTCAATTTGGGAATGTAGGATAAAAGAATGGGGTTCCTTGCTATCTGTATCCCCTGCTTGATATTGTCTACGGTTACGGTGTTGGGCAATTTACCGGGGCTGATGATTTCTACTCTATCATCAAATATGAATATTCGAATGCTGCTGTCTATGAAATAATCCCTATGTACAAGAGCATTTACCACTGCTTCCTGCAATGCAATCTCCGGTATTTCCCATAAGCCCAGAAAATTAACATTTTGCTCCCTCTGAAAGCATATACGCTTCCTGAAGCCTGCATCAAGCGACGAAGTTCTTCCCTTGTAGCCCTTCTTTTGTCAGCACCGACCCTTATCCAGTAATCTGTCCTGTTAGCAGCATAGGGTTTGTTTTAACCTCGAGGTACATTTAATATGACCACTAGTTTATCATTATAGATAACGTTTTCCGTTATAACGTTTATGGGTGGTTCCAGTTTACTGGATGCGGCGTTTGCTATCATTTGATTCAATCTGTTTATATTATCAATACCCACAACTTCCCCATTGTCTGAAACTCCAATTATAATCTTACCGCCTTCGGAGTTAGCAAGGGCACCGATCTCAGCAGCCAGCGCGTTAATACTATCCATTTTCGCTTTGAACTGAGCCTTGGAATCTTCGCCTTTTTTAATTATTTGTAGCAGTTCCCGGCAGTCTATAAGATCACCCCCATTGGGTTTTATTATTATTCGATATTTTCTATTTTATATCATATATACAGTATTTGGAGCAGCAATAAAAATGTAAAGTGCACTCTTCTCTTTGCTTATATATTAAATAATACAAAATATTGCATTGGAATATCATTATCAAACCGCAGAGCAAGAGATAAATACAATGAAATATTTATGATGCTGATATCTAAAATTAACATAAGTATCTTGCGCAATATAACCTTCACTTTGAAAAATCCCTTCTAGTATGTATTTAATGCCATTGACGTACTTTTATGCTCATTATATCATTTTCTACACATGTTTTCAGTTTTTTCTTTTGTTTTCATGATCTGGTTTCAGATAACATACCATAATCTTCTTGCCCTATATGAATTGGTGTCAAACAATAATATTCTCCAAATATTCGCACCATAAAGAAAGCACCAACCTTTTTTGATTGGTGCTTTGTATAATTAAAATTTCTTTTTATTATACCTCTTTAGCCGTTACAGCCTCATCCAATTCAACAGCATTAGTTTCTTTTTGTTGTGATCTTTGTGTATAAGTGAGCGCCTGGCACCAAAGATATTGCAAGATATTGTACAATATTTTTACTTATTTGTATAATATTTTGTGCTAATTTTACATTATTGTGTATTTACCTACTATAATAGTAATTGACCAAATAAAATATAATATTTCTAAGGGGGATAAAAGTGAGAAGACTCAAGCTATTGTCGTTGGTTTTAGTAATAATAATGTGCTTGACATTTTTTACCGGTTGCTCAAACAATGAAGCTAAACCGGAATCTGCTCCAAAAGAAACAGAAGAACCAAAAAAAGATTTAAGTCTTACTATCTATGCAGGTTTAATGGAAGATCACGCTCAGGCAGCTGCCAAAGAATTTGAAAAGGCAACCGGGGTAAAGACCAGTGTTGTCCGTATGAGTGGTGGCGAGATCCTTGCTAGGATCGAGGCGGAAAAAGAAAACACAAAAGCTTCCGTTTGGTATGGTGGCCCTGCAGATACTTTTATTGCAGCAAAAGAGAAAGGCCTGTTGGAAGTATATGAATCACCAAATGCAGCAAAAATAGATGCCCAATTTAAAGATCCCGAAGGTTTTTGGACTGGTATTTACAAGGGTTATTTAGGATTTGTATGTAATGAAAAGCTATTAAGTGAGAAAAATATATCAATTCCTAAGACTTGGGAAGATATCTTAAATCCGGAACTTAAAGAACAGATAGTTGTTGCAAATCCCGCATCTTCGGGGACTGCTTATGCTTTAATAGCTACATTGGTACAGTTATGGGATGAAGATACAGCTATGGATTATTTAAAAAAATTAGATGGACAAATAAGGCAATATCCTAAAACCGGTTCAGCCCCGGCTCAAATGGCTGGAATGGGTGAAACCATGGTAGGAATCTGTTTTATGCATGATGGTATAAAATACTATGAAGAAGGGTATACGGATATAGTTTTATCAGCACCGGAAGAAGGTACTGGGTATGAGATAGGAGCTGTTGGAATTATAAAAAATGCTCCTGATTTAGAAGCTGCTAAGATTTTCGTGGACTGGGTCTTGACCAAAGAAGCTCAAGAATTGGGGCAGCAATATGGCTCATTTCAATTTTTAACAAACCCGGATGCCAATCCGCCTAAGCAAGCAGAGCAATTGAAAGATACAAAACTAATCGAATATGATATGGAATTTGCAGGAAAAAATCGGGCGAGATTAGTGGAGGAATGGCATAAAGTAACAAATAAGTAAAATTAAAAAATGCATGGTTGGGTTTTTTCAATCATGCATTTTTTTTAAGGACGGAAACGGAGAGTGAAAGTATGGTTGCAAAATCCAAAGTGCTAAATGATTTTCGAGATATGAAAAAGATTCTACGAGATCCGATTTTGCTTATAACTATCATTTTTGTCATTATTATTCTATTAACTTTTATTATTTACCCCTTATATTCCGTATTAAATGAAAGCTTTGTAGAGAACGGCAGATTTACCTTTTCAACATACATTAGAATTTTTAGCAATCGTGATTTTCAAAACACATTAAAAAACACCCTTGTTTTAGGGATTGTTGTAGGAGCACTTTCTACGGTAGTAGGGTTTATTTTTGCTTATGCCAATGTCTACCTCGATACTGGTCTTACAAAATTGTTTGACATAGTTTCTATACTGCCCATAGTTTCGCCACCTTTTGTGCTAGGGCTTTCAGCCATATTGCTTTTTGGGCAGCAGGGAGTTATCACAAAAAGATTGCTAGACATACAAAATGCAAATATTTACGGGTTTAAAGGTTTGGTGATGGTGCAGGTAATGACTTTTTTCCCGGTAGCCTACTTAGTTCTTAAAGGTTTACTATTGAATATGGACCCGGCATTAGAAGAGGCCTCGCGAAATATGGGGGCATCTACAGTTCAGACATTTTTAAAGGTAACTTTGCCTCTCATGACACCGGGAATCGCGAATGCTTTTTTACTTGTATTTATAGAAACCGTAGCTGATTTTGCAAATCCAATGTTAATCGGTGGCAACTATTCAACTTTAGCCACACAAATATACTTGCAGGCCATTGGCAACTATGACATGCAGGGTGGCTCAACAATTGCCGTAATTCTTTTATCACTTTCAATATTGCTATTTGTAGTAGAAAAATATTTGGTGGAAAAAAGATCTTATATAACCGTTACGGGAAAATCCTCCCGAAAGCGTGATCTTATTACTGACCGTCGGATAGTTCTTCCAATTAAATTTCTATGTCTTGGAATAACGATTTTTGTAATGTCTTTTTATATTTTAGTGCCAATTGGAGGTCTTTTCAAAACCTGGGGGATGAATTTTTCCCTAACCTTAAATCACTTTAAATATGTGTTCAATATTGGTCTCAAACCTTTTACCGA
>CAZFME010000079.1:0-10276 GCA_964520055.1 uncultured Clostridia bacterium | reverse complement strand
CTTTTAGTATTTTGCTTGCTGTTTCTTCTGAGGCTGTTTCTTGAGGAATGCTCCCATCTTCCGCAGTCTTGGGTTTGTCTTTTGACTTTACTCCGGAAAGTAGTTCTTTCAATGTATCCACAGCATTACCCAGCATTAAGTATACATTTGGCAATTCATAAAGTGAGTTGTCGACTCCTGAATAGCCGGGCTTGGTGTCTAGATTACATACTATGACGTTCTTGGCCTCTTCCACCTTCAGCACAGGCATGCCATAGATTGGTGTGCCTTCAGCTGTGTTAGCTGCAGGGTTTACTACATCACAAGCTCCGACTACTATGGCTACATCGGTTTCTCCAAATTCCGGGTTGATTGCATCCATTTCACACAGCTTGTCATAGGGTACGTCCACTTCGGCTAGTAGTACGTTCATGTGGCCGGGCATACGACCTGCTACGGGATGTATGGCGAATTTTACTTCTTTGCCCTCAGACTCCAGTGTATCATATAGTGCTTTTACCTGGCTTTGGGCCTGGGCTATGGCCATACCGTAACCGGGAACTATGACGACTTTTTTGGCAGCTTTTAGTATTTCCCCCGGGGATTTCTTCGCTGCCACGGGGGTTTCTTCCGCTTTTTCAGCTTTTTCTTTAGTAGTGATTTTTTTCTCATCACTTTTGGAATTCAAATATGACCCGCTAAGTATATCAATTAAAGACCGATTCATCGCATTACACATAATTTGAGTTAGTATAAGCCCAGAAGCCCCGACGATGGCCCCTACAGCCACTAGCAGTGGATCTCCTATTGTAAAGCCACAGATAGCTCCTGCTAGCCCGGAAAAAGAGTTTAGCAGTGAAATGGTTATAGGCATATCTGCTCCGCCGACTCTTATAGCAAATAAAACACCATAGGCTAGCGCCAAAATTGCCGTTATAATCGAGATAGCTATAATCCCTGAAATATTAGTAACAGAAGCGACTATCACCAATAAAGCAATAATCAATAAAACGGTGTTGGAAATCTGGCTGTGATTATTCAAAATTACGGGCCTTTGGGATATTCTTCGATCAAGCTTACCAGCTGCAATCAGGCTACCGCTAAGGGTCACTGCCCCCACTGCCAATGCCAACTGGCTGGTAAGTCGACCGAAAAGAATCATTTCCTGATATCTCTCGAAGATCTCCACTAGGGCAACCAAGGCTGATGCTCCACCGCCAAGTCCATTTAAAAGTGCTACCATTTGTGGCATTTGAATCATTTTGACCCTTTTTGCCATAATGTATCCAAAGAATCCTCCAGTAAACATAGCAATCCATAACAAAGGTACATCGACAATCCCGTTGTAGTTTAAAACCACTACGATAGCTGCCAGCATTGCTACAGCTCCAATTCGATTGCCTTGCACCGCCGTCTTGGGCGAACTCATCAGTTTGATTCCCACAAGGACCAGAATGGATAAAATAATGGAAACTATTTCATAAGTCCCTATCATTAATACACCCCACATTAATTCTTAAACATTTTTAACATCCGGTCTGTTACTACAAAACCTCCAACGAGGTTGATCGTTGCTAAAACAATGGCGAGACAGCCTAAAAATTTGCTTCCTGTTGATACAGCATAAGCTGTAGAAACCAGTGAGCCCAATATAGTAACACCAGATATAGCATTAGTGCCTGACATAAGAGGAGTATGGAGTAAAGAGGGAACCTCTTTTATTACTTTATACCCCAACCAGGCCGCAACTACAAAAACAATTATGAGAAGAATTTCTTTCACAGTTTACCACTCCTTTAATCCAAGCCCATAGCCTCCCGAGCTCCGGCATGATACAGTTTGCCATCCTTGGTGACCAAGCTAGAAGCTATGATCTCATCTTTGGTATCTATGACAAGTTTTCCGTCATTTATAAAAGCAGTCACATAGTTATAAATATTGTGAGCAAACATCCAAGTTGAACTAGTCGGCACCATACCAGGGATGTTTTTGGTTCCATCTATACTTACACCGTATTGAACCGTTAATTCTCCACCCTTGGTCAACTCGCAATTTCCCCCTTGGTCAATAGCTACATCTACAATGGCTGATCCTGATTTCATTTGTTTTACCATTTCTTCCGTAATCAAAACTGGAGCCAGTCTTCCAGGGACCAAAGCCGTCAGTATGATAGTATCTGCTTTAATCGCTGTTTCTTTTATAGCCTCTCTCTCTTTTAAAATCCATTCTTTGGGCAAGGGTTGGGCATAACCACCTTTGCCAATTGCTATATCAGCCGGTACACCAGTTTCAACTATTTTCGCACCCAGACTTTTTGCGTGCTCTGCCGCATCTGGACGAATGTCTGCGGCATATACCACCGCTCCTAATCGCTTGGCCGTAGCTATGGCTTGCAATCCGGCCACACCTACACCAATTACCATAACTGTTGAGGGTTGAATCATACCTACCGCTGTTCCGATCATGGGAATAAACTTGGGCAAACGGTCAGCTGCCATTATTACACTTTTGTACCCCGCAACTGTGCTCATGGAAGTCAAGCAATCCATTGCTTGAGCCCGAGAAATTCTGGGAATTCCGTCTAATGTTAGACTTATTACCTTTTTTTCCATAAGTTTTTTAACCATATCATGGTTCGGCGGTGCTGCCGGATGGAGAAAGGTTATCAAGGCTTGCCCTTCATGCATCATATCGACCTCATGTTTCCCTATATCTTCGTTAAACAAGGGCTCCTTAACTTTTAAAAGAATATCAGACTCGTCATAAAGCTTTTGAACATCATCCAAAATCATTGCACCGGCTTTTTTGTATTCCTCATCGGAAAAGTACGAACCAATCCCCGCACCCTTTTCCACAAATACTTCGGCTCCGCCGTCGATGAGCTTTTTCACCGTATCAGGAATAGCTGCTACTCGTCTCTCACCTCGCATTATCTCTTTAGGTATACCCAAAGATAAGCCTTTAAATTTTTTTTCAGACATTTCACAAGACCCCCTTGAATATATTTTATACATATAATATACATTGCATAAACCGTGCCATAGTTGTCTAGTGCTGTTGTAACGGCATTTGTGCCATTATCGCACGAACGTTACGAGATTTTATGGTAACTATAATTACCACATTTGACGATTATAGCAATATATCGGTAACTTAAGTTACCGATATATTGCTTTTTAGCTTTTTAGCTATTTAATTTGAATAACCTTTAGACTAAATATCGAATCATTAGGAGCTTTTTTCTAATATTGGAATTCAATGAATAAAGTTACTATTTCTCTTATATATATATTTATGACAACTGGGTTTTTAAAATATATGTATTCCGAATATATTTTTATACGGTAACTTTTGTTACCGGGCGTTACCTTTTTTAGTAATATCATACTTTTTCATCTTTTTGAGTAGGGCTGGATGCGATAAACCTAAAGCCCGAGAAGTTTTACGAATTGAGCTATGTTTGGATAAGGCTTCAGTGATAACTTTAGTCTCCAGCTGTTCCACTAAAGCTTTCAATGGTTTTTTTTCATGTTTAGGCAGTATAAATTTCTTATCAACATCGAAATGAAGATTGTCTGTATCTATGATCCTCCCCGGTGTAAGATTGACAGCCCGTTCAATCATGTTTTGTAATTCTCTTACATTCCCCGGCCAGTCATAACTTACCAGAAATGCCATTGCCTGAGCTGTCAAGGTCTTAAGGGGTTTTCCTATAGACTTTGTATATTTTGAAAGGAAATGTTCTGCCAGCAGGGGTATATCCGCACGACGATCCCTCAGTGACGGAATCGCAATTGGTACCACATTGAGGCGATAATATAGGTCTTCCCTAAACTCACCTTTTTTCACCATTTTTTCAAGATTTCGGTTTGTAGCAGCTATAAATCTTAAATCTATAGGTTTTTCTTCATAACCCCCGATTCTTCGTATTTTCATTTCCTGAAGCACTCGAAGCAATTTTGCCTGGGTACTCATAGAAAGATCTCCTACCTCATCAAAAAACACAGTACTTTTATCAGCTACTTCCAAAAGACCGGGTTTACCTCCCTTTTTCGCTCCGCTAAAAGCCCCATCTTCATATCCAAAAAGTTCACTCTCAAGAAGGGTATCCGGAAGAGCAGCACAGTTTACAGGATAAAATGGCAAATTACACCTTTGACTTGAAAGATGTATAGCTTTAGCAAAAATCTCTTTACCGGTACCGCTTTCCCCTAAAAGCAACACAGTACTGTCACTGTCAGCTATTAACTTTGCACGGAAAATGGCTTTCTTCAGTGTTTCACTTTCACCTAAAATGATATGAAAGGGATCATCCCGATCAATATCAAGATTGTTATATTTTACTTCTTCAATTTTTTTAATGTTTGAAATCGGTGCCAAATCAAGCATAATCCTTTTTTTGATCTCTTCATCATCACATTCTAGCTCAAGATACATTAAATTTGGTAAAACTTCTAATGCAGATATGCTTATATTGTATTTTGCTATAACTCTACTGGTATCATAAACCATGCCGGTCCTATCTTCAAATTCAATGCGCAGCCTGAAAGCCCCCAAAACATTCACCACCTTGACATTTAATAGAAAAACCCAGCAGACTTTGTAATGTATGATGGTTCAGATGGAATTTGTATATGAGTATCATCCAGCTTATTTCTTGATCCAAAATACTATCCACCTCTGTCTTATGCAACATATGTTGTTTATTATTAATGTAACATATGTTGCACAGTAATACAATTCACTAAACCTCCAAAACATAAAGGACATGTCCTTTATGTTTTAAATAAAAAACAGCCAATTATGGCTTGTTAGTTATATACTTAGTTCACTACGGGTTCCTTAAAACCCGCATTTTCTATATAAAGATACAAAAAGGAGCTGCTACACTATGAAATATTTGGTTCGTTGTACAACAGCCCCTTTTATATTTTTATTTTATCGTTTTATTGAATACGCCATTCGCCTGTAAGTATGTCTTTTACCTCGAATGGCAATAGACAGTGCCATTATATTTTCCGGAAAAGCTACTCCACAATAACCTGCATCACCAATATGCTGTATATCAGCTCCTGCCATTTTCGACATCAATGCAATTTGCTCAATGATATGTTCACCGGAGCTTTCCTGAGAAGTACCAATGGCAGTTAAAGCTAAGGCACCGTACTCATGAATGGTCTCGATTTGACGTTTGGCCATATCCTGGTCCATGCCGGGAACTGTTCCCGGTGCAGGAATCAAGACCACATCAGCCCCAGCTTTTATAAAATCCTTTAGTAATGACGGATCGTAAATATTTTCTCCTCCGGCGGCATGCATTTTCCCGGCCATAATTATGACCTTATCTCCAATCAATTGTGAGGCTTCTTCTATCCCATCAAGTATGGTTTTATGTGTGACACCGGTATTCGGATTTCCCGTTATCAATATATAATCAAAGCCTAATTTTTTAGCTTTATCAAGATTTCCAGCCTTTAATTTTCGACCTTCGGAATAGTTTATTCCGTCCGGCACCGGCTCCAAATTTACTCCTATGAACCTACCTATGATATTCTTAATATTTCTGATGTAGTCAGGGTTTTCCCGATTTTCTCTTGTTTTTTGCTCAAAAATCGAAATTGCATGCATCCCGGCATTAAAATCTATTTCATCAATACCGAATATAAATGGATTATCAAAGTCAAAAAGATTGAGGGTAATCATATCAGCCCCAAAGGCGGCTGTCACTTCAAGTCCACTAACCCCGTAAATAAGCGGTGGAGCCGTTACTACTACTTCAGCCATAACAGTCCGGCCCTCGGAACTTTTAACGGTTGATAAAATTTCCGGCTTCTCAAGAGTCATAAAATCTTTGGAGCTCAGCTCAAAAATCCTCTTCATACTTCACCTCTCTACACCGTTTTACATGCTTAAACTTACTTTCATCAACAGGTCTTTGCCTTTATTCACATATTTTTCTTTGGTAAACTCAATATCTTTTACATTATCTCCTTCGGGTATAACTACAGGGGTCTGTAGGATATAGTGATTTTTTCTTATGACATCCATGTCAAAGTCTATAATAGGGTCCCCGATTTTTATGTCTTGACCTTCACTTACCAAAATCTTAAAACCTTCTCCCTTTAGATTGACCGTATCAAGGCCAATGTGAATCAATATTACAAGACCTTCTTTGGATTGTAGCACTACCGCATGACCTGTTGAAAATACCTGTTTTACCTTTCCGTCAAAGGGGGCTATTAGGCTGCCCTCCGAGGGATCTATGGCTATCCCAACTCCCACTATTTTGCTTGCAAAAACCTCATCCCTGACTTCTGATAAATCTACGACCTTTCCGGTTATAGGAGCTTTGACTGTTACTTGATTGTCAATTTTACTTTTTTTGTTGTTAAACATGCTTCCAAACACCTGTAAATCCTCCTCTTACACGGCTTATTTACTATTATTGAACATAATGCTCAGCCAATGAATCTTTTATTCTTTGAATATGCAGAGTAAGGTACCCTAGTTCGTCCTCAGATGGAGCCTTTCCGGTTCTCTCCCGAATATATTCAGCGATCTTTACTGAAGTTCTATAGCTCTTGGCAAACTCTCTTTTTATCCTGGCAAGTAGAGGGTTTTTGATGGACATTTCACTATCCATACGGTCCAGAGCAAATCTTAAATGAATTATAAGTCTTGCATAGTTTGTATTTTGACGATCCAGTTTTATTTGCAGCTCCTGTTCTATAATATCCACCATTTTGTTTATCATAGAAGTACTTTTAACAGTCTTTGACAGCTCTCTGTTTATCCTGGCCGAATGGATATGCATGGCAATAAAACCTTTTTCTCCCTCGGGAATATCAACTTCAAACTTTTCTTCAATCATTTTAGCAGACCTGCATGCCAATCCATATTCCTTCGGGTAAAGAGTTTTAATCTCTTCCATGAAAGGATTCGTTATCTCAAGCCCGGTTTCCAATCGCTCCAGAGTAAAACCTATGTGATCAGCCAGAGCTACATGAATATGTTCATTTAATGGCTCTTTTAATTCCTGGGACACCATGAATATTATTTCTTCAGTAACACCTATGATGTCTTCATTGAAACGATTAAGCTGCTTTACTTTGTCTTTATCGATAAAACAAAAGATTTTTTCCGCTTTGTCTTCCTGAACCGTATTTCCCGGCTTTTCGCCAAATCCCAACCCCTTACCTACAAGCACCGCCTCTTCCTTATTTACTTTATCCATGGCCAGAACAACATTATTATTAAAAACTTTTATAATGTGAAACTGTCCCACAGAAGCTCCCCCATTTAAATCTATATTGAAAATCCCCTTTGACAAAAGAGGCTGACTTTACAGACAGCCCCTTATGAACATTTAGCATCATAACTCCTCTTAGACTATTTTATAATACTTTGTCTTGAACTGTAAACGTTATTTTTACAAAACTTTCTTAATCTCTTCCACAATAAGTTCTGCTTCAGTACCCACCACTACCTGAAGGTTGCCTCCCCCAAGCCTCATTACTCCGGTGGCCCCAGCTCTCTTGATGGCTGACTCATTTACAGCTGAAGGATCGTGGACTAAAAGCCTTATCCGGGTTATACATGCATCCATACTTTTAATATTGTCAGGTCCTCCGAGACCTGCTAGAATTCTTTCGGCTTTTTCACTGATTTTTATTTCTCCCCTCACGGTTTCGCTTGCCTCACCTTCAATACGTCCAGGAGTGGGAAGGTCATATTTTCTGATAAAATACCTGAATATCACATAATACAGTACACCGTATGCTATACCTATAACAGCCAACATTATGGGTTGTGTCGCCAGTTTGAAGTTAATAGCATAATCGATAAATCCTGCAGAAAATCCAAACCCGTGCTTTAAGCCAAGCACATATGTTAAAGCCATGGATATTCCTGTGAGAAGAGCATGTATTACGTAGAGTACCGGTGCCAGGAACATGAAGGCAAATTCAATAGGTTCGGTAATACCGGTAAGGAAAGATGTCAGTGCAGCACTGAGGAGCACACCAGTTACAGCCTTACGTTCTGAATCTTTAGCTTCATGAAGCATAGCAAGACACGCAGCAGGAAGACCGAACATCATTACCGGGAAGAAGCCTGTCATAAAAATGCCGGCACTGGGATCGCCTGCAAAGAATCGATGTAAGTCACCGGTAACCATTTCTCCCGCTACATTGGTAAACTCTCCGAAGATAAACCATACAAGACTGTTTATGACATGATGCAAGCCAAAGGGTATTAACAGGCGATTTAAGAAACCAAAAACCCCTACACCTAAAGCTCCAGCTTGGATAGCCCATTCACCTGCAGCATATATCCCTGCTTGGATAGGTGGCCAGATGAATCCAAAAATGATTCCAATTATGAGCATTGCAAAAGAAGTTACTATAGGAATAAAACGCTTCCCTCCGAAAAATCCTAAGAAGTCCGGTAGACGGATATCTTTATATTTATTGTACAGGGAAGCGGCCACTGCGCCTGAAATTATTCCCGCCAAAACCCCCATGTTAATATCCGGGTTGATAGTACCTAATACTTTAATTAAAACATGATAGCCTACGCCACCGGCCAATGCAGCTGCCCCTGCACCGCCGGCAAGACCCATGGATACACCAAGGGCAAAGATTAATGATAAGTTCCCAAATATGGCATCACCGGCAGCCATGACTATAGGGATATTCAGTACATCATCAGCACCTAGCCTGAGCAAAAGTGCTGCCGCCGGTAATACTGCCACCGGAGCCATCAAAGCTTTCCCCAATTTTTGAAGATTACCCATATAATTTTTCACTTTTTTACCCCCTTACATTTTTCTGAAGCCGACATCGAGTCCTCTAAATCCTCCTACTCTTTCGCCTTTTATACAAGCCATTCTCACCCCCTCATTATTTTTTTCAATTTCTGCTGTGTAAATAGTGTTTATAGGGCTATAGTGTGAGAAAAATAAAAGAGCTGAGAAAGGAAAATAGTATCCTTCCCCAGCTCATGCCTGCAAAACAGTAACACGCTGGTATAAATGTTAATTTTTATTATTATCTGAGCATATTATAGCAGATATTTCTGTATGTTTCAATACTTATTTATTTTTATTTTATTCGCCCGTTTAACAGTTAACTAACCCTTGATAGGTGAAAAAAATATTCATACAGCGCCATTTGAGTGCTATTTTTATTGTCAAATTAAATTCTTTTTTATGTTGTATATGGTGGTATATTATGGGATAATTAGACAACCCCAAAAAGGAGGATTGCAGTATGTTCCTTAAATCGACAAAACAAAAGAACGGCCGTATTAATCTGAGCATCGTTCACGGCTATAGAGATCCAGTAACTAAAAAAACAAAACACAAAGTGATAGAGAACTTTGGCTATGTAGATGAGTACCTGGATCGCTACGAAGATCCTATAGCACATTTTACCTAATATGCTATCTCATTTGAATTTCTTTTAAAATATTCAGGATGTATTTTTGTTAAGTAGTCCTGATCAAAAATGACCCTGGTAAGGTGCTTTTCCATGAGAGCCACAGATGCTTCCTTGTCTTTGTTTTTTATGGCCTGCAGTATCTCTTCATGGTCATTCACAGTCCGTTTCATGTCCATTTTCGCTAGGTTTAAAATGCGCACCCTGTCAAATTGTGCCATCATACTTTTTATAAGACTATAAGTCATTTCCTTGTTACAGGCTTTAAACAAAAGTTCATGAAAGCTATTATCAAGGGAGAGCAGACGTTTATAATCTTTACGAATGACACAGGAGTCCTGCAGCTGAAGATTTTCTTCTAAAGCAACTATATCGGCCTGGGAAAGCATATCAGAAGCAAGCTCTATAACCGCTTTTTCCAGCACACACCGCATAAAACGGGATTCTTCCACCATTTCCAGGTCAATAAGCGAGATATATGTTCCCTTTTGGGGATATATCTCAACCAATGACGATCTGGAAAGCTCCATAAATGCCTCTCTAACAGGAGTACGGCTTACACCGAGGATTTCAGCTATTTCATTTTCACTTATATTTTGCCCGGGTTTGAGGTTTAAATTTACAATATTATGCCTCAATACCCTTATTACATATTCTCTGGCGGATTCATTCCTATTTCTTTCAAGCGGTTCAAGCATTGTCATACCTACTTTCCTATGATCTGATTTAAATTATATAGCAGTAAGTTATTAAAAGTCAATTTAGTTAAATTAGGGTTTTTTGTTAGATTTTACGGCTCATTTTGTCAATGGCTTCCCATAGACCGTGAAGATATGTGACTCCTAATGCCCTGTCATAAA
>CAZFME010000078.1:5759-10428 GCA_964520055.1 uncultured Clostridia bacterium | reverse complement strand
CATTCCCAAACTGGCAATAATGCCGCTGATTCTCATAATTTTCGGTTTGGGTGAGGCTTCAAAGATATTTACCATAGCTATCGGTGTGTTCTATCTGGTCTTGATAAACACAATGGCCGGTGTATTAAATATCGATGATATTTATCTTGATGTAGCGAAAAACTTTGGCGCAACTCCCTTTCAGTTTTACTCTACGGTGGCTTTTCCAGGAGCATTGCCCATGATATTCGCAGGTTTTAAGCTAGGAATGGGCACTGCACTACTCCTGATAGTGGCAGCAGAGCTTTCGGCAGCCAAAGCTGGGGTGGGGTGGATGGTTTGGCGGGCTTATGACATGTTCGATATTGAGAAAATGTTTGTAGCACTCATCACGATGGCTTTTCTAGGGTACATTTTTTCATATCTATTAGATATTATCGAAAGAATTGTCATACCTTGGGTAAACAACAGGAGGTGAGCATTTTGTATCCCACCAAGGCTATACTCCTGGAAAAACTGACAAAAGTGTTTTATGCCCGTCAAAAAATGGTAGTGGCTCTTAAAGACTTAGATTTATCGGTTACGGAAGGCGAATTTTTATGCATCGTAGGCCCAAGTGGCTGCGGCAAGACCACATTGCTCAGAATTTTGGCAGGCTTGGAAAAACAGACCCGGGGAAAAGTGATTATGAGGTCAAAAAATCCGGAAAAGCCTTTGACATCTATGGTATTTCAAGGCGACTCCATATTTCCATGGATGACGGTAGTTGAGAATGTGGCCTATAGCTTGAGAATCCGAGGGTTCCCAAGTGATAAAAGACGGGAGATAGCGGGACAATACTTGAGGTTGATGGGGCTTGACGGATTTGCCAATGCTTTTCCCCACCAACTTTCCGGTGGGATGAAACAGAGAATCAACGTGGCACGGGCTTTTGTTAGTGATCCCGAGATTTTGCTTATGGATGAGCCTTTTGGGGCTCTTGATGAACAAAACCGGTTGATTTTGCAGCAAGAGCTTTTAAAAATATGGGAAGGTAGTGGCAAAACATCTCTTTTCATAACCCATAGTATTGATGAAGCTCTTATTTTGGGGGATAGGATAATGGTGATGACAGCCAATCCCGGAAAGGTAAAAGCCATAGTTCCCATAGACATTCCAAGACCCAGAGATATTCTATCTTTGCGCTCATCGTCTAATTTTGGAACTTTATTTAAAGAGATATGGCAGCTGCTCCAAGAAGAAGTTTTAAAAGCTAAGTCAACAGAATTAAAAACCTAAACAGAAATATTATGAAAAATAATGCTGGTTCTGCATGAATAAAAGGGGAGATGTTACTTGACTGTTTTTACCGGAATCATCCTTGCAATCGCCGTAAGCATAGATGGTTTATCAGTTGGAGTTATTTACGGAATGAAGAATATAAAAATCCCTTGGTTTTCACAGCTGATAATAGTATTGGCAACTTCAACAGCTTTAGTAACAGCTATGATTTTTGGAAATATGGCCATAAGTTTTTTGGATCCCACTAAGGCCAAATTCGTCAGGGCAATTTTATTATTCGTTTTGGGTACATGGTCCTTACTGGAGGCATCATCAAGGGAAAGTAAGAGCAAAAACAAAGAGACCGTTGCTGTTTTTCAAATAAAGCCCTTGGGTCTTATCGTAAAAATATTAAGAGAGCCTACCAAGGCTGATGCAGATATTTCAGGGATTATTGATATAAAAGAAGCTTTATTATTGGGGGCAGCCCTTGCCCTGGATGCTTTTGGCGCTGGCTTCGGTGCTGCCGCAGTGGGGTTTGAAATAATATGGACCACAGTTTTAGTAAGTATAACAAGTCTTTTGTTTTTATCAGTAGGTCTTAATATCGGACGCAAAAAATTAGTATATTTAAATCATAAATCGACCAAGTATTTACCTGGGGCTTTACTAATTGCTTTGGCGGTTTTTAAAACATTCTAAAAATGACTTGAAACAATTTCATACTTAAAGTTAAAGCAGCCAGTGCTGCTTTTTTAAAGTAATGCTACATGAATTATATAAGAAATAAATAATAGATTTTGGTATAATATTACTGAATAAGCTCATTTTATGTCAAACATAATCTCCTATCGAGAGGTGATAGCTTGCACATTAAAAGCAACTATAAAGAAATGCTTATAACCGCAGCCTTAGCAGCCCTTACCGGCGAACTGTATTTTTACCCCTTTGGTACTAATTTCAGGTTTACCGTCGGTGTTATTACCCTATCCTTTTTGGTATTATATTTTTATCATATACCTGAGATCATATTGATTCCTTTTTCCGGATTAGGCATTGTAACTTTTCGTATATTATTAAGTTGTATTGTTCAAAAGAGCACTTTTGCTGTTGCACTTAATCTACACTACCCTGCCTTCTTTTTTTATCTTGCATATGCAATATTTTTAAAAGTAGGGAAGATAAAAAATCTTTTAAAGGCACCTGTGAATTTCATCGCTGTAATGACTTTAGCAGATATCGGCGCCAATTTTATTGAGCTTACCATAAGACATGAAATGAATTTGACCTATTTTCAAGAAGTGTTCAATAGGATACTAGGGGTAGGTTTAATTCGAAGCATTATTACTTTTACACTCTATTGGCTAATAGAAAGGTACAGGTTCCTCATTTTACGCGAAGAACATGAAAAACGTTATGCTGAACTGATTAAACTGCTATCAGAGTTAAAGGCTGAATTCTTTTATATACAAAAATCCTCAAAAGATTTGGAAGATGCAATGCGGGAGGGTTACCAGATATATCAATCTCTAGTTCCGGGTATTATTGATAATGATGTGATAAGATTAAAGAAAAAAGCTTTAAATCTTGCCCGGGATATTCATGAAATAAAAAAGGATTACCTTCGAATTTTGGCAGGTGTCAAGGAACTACTGCCAGAAGAACGAGGAGGCATGAAACTGTCGGCCGTATTGGAAATAATTAAATCCAATACGCAAAGACTGATAAGAACCCTGGGAAAAGATGTAGAGTTAAAAATCCAAACAGTACCGGATTTAGTTGTAATTAATTACTTTTCAATGTTTTCCATTCTTAACAATTTGGTTTCTAATGCCCTTGACGCTATAGATAATAAGGGAGTTATTGAGATAGGAGTGTCTTTAGATAAAAGCTTTGTAATCATAAGTGTTTCCGATAATGGGAAAGGTATTGACGTTAAGGACCTTCCATATATTTTTGAACCTGGATTTTCAACGAAATACAATGAAGATGGATTAATTTCCACTGGTCTAGGTATGGTTAACGTAAAAAATCTCGTAGAGGATATGAGTGGCAGTATTTCAGTGGTATCAGTTTGGACAAAGGGTACAGAATTTGTAATACATTTGCCTTTAAAGGAAAATTTTACATCTATACGGGAGGATAAACATGAGTTTTCGTTTGATGATAGTTGATGATGATAGGGCTGTAAGGAGAATTCTTGCAGGAATTATTGAGAATAACAATCTTGGGGAGATAGTTGGAGAAACCGGGGATGGGGAAGAGGCAGAGAAAAAGATATCTGTCTTGGAGCCGGATATAGTACTTATGGATTTTCTTCTTCCTGGGAAAGACGGGTTGGAAGTAATAAGAAGCATGAAACAAAGGGGGATTAGTACACATTTTATCATGATTTCACAAGTGGAGGATCAGGCGATGATTTCCCAGGCTTATAAGGGAGGAATTGAGTTTTTCATTCATAAACCAATCAATGCCATAGAAACTGTCAGTGTGATTTCAAAAGTACAAGAAGTCATTAAACTTAAGGAGACCGTTGAAAAAATAAGAAAGACGGTAATTAATCTGGGTGCAGTGACTCAGCTTGAGGGAAGTAGGAAAAAAGGATTGAGCAAAATTGATTTTTTCTTGGCAGATTTGGGAATATTGGGTGAAGCCGGAAGTGAAGATTTAAGAGTCATCATAGAAAACCATGAAACCTTTTGGCAAAATATCAATAACTTGCAGGACTTATACCAACATCTTAGGGAATACTATGAAACCTATGATGAAAAAAAATCCAGTGATATCAAGGCTATTGAGATGAGAATACGCCGAGCTATAGATAAAGCCCTTCGCAATGTAGCGTCAATGGGGATTGAAGACTACAACAATGAGCAGTTTTTAAGGTTTACTTCTACACTGTTTGATTTTGTAGAAGTAAAAAAGGAAATGGACTGTCTAAGGGGCAAAAGCACCATTAGTGGCAAAATAAATATAAAAAAATTCCTAGAAGGAAGCATTCTTTTATGTAAAACATAAGAGTTTCTACATCACAAGTCGTCAGACAATGCTATCGGCTTTAAACAAACCTGTTCCAGCATCACCTGACGACTTATTTTGTATGCCCATGATTTTGCATATACGAAACAATATTAGTCTTCGGCACCTTGAATCCTTGACTTTGATAGTTTACTCCTTTGGATTAAGTATCCCAACAGCAGCAGCACTCCACCTATAAGGTCAGTTTTTGAGCCCGGTGTTACCATCATTATTCCACCCGCAAAGAATATAATACGTTCTATAATAGATTCGTTGGTGATTAAATACCCGGCTACAGCTGAGCCGACACCGATAATGCCGATTACAGAAGTTATGACAATCTGTATGACTCCCAATGCGGTTACATCTATCAAGAGCAGGGATGGATTATACACAAAGATATAAGGCACCA
>CAZFME010000078.1:0-5690 GCA_964520055.1 uncultured Clostridia bacterium | reverse complement strand
CGGCTATGGCAAGCTTGGATGCTTCGAGTCCCGTTTTTAAGGGGTTTGCTTTGGCTATACCTGCACCTGCAAAAGCTGCCAGTGCCACCGGAGGTGTAACGTCAGCTATAATACCGAAATAAAAGGCAAACATATGAGCCGCAAGTACCGGTACATCCATCATTAAGAGTGCCGGTGCGGCTATTGTCGATGTGATAACATAATTAGCAGTAGTGGGAACGCCCATACCCAAGATAATTGATGTCAACATGGTAAAGAATAGTGTCAGAAGCAGGTTTCCCTTAGCCAGGCCTACTAATGTGGAACCCATTTTCAAACCAAGTCCCGTTTGAGTTACAACACCTATAATTATACCGGCACAGGCTGTGGCGGCAATAACACCAAGAGCCCCCCTTGCTCCTTGCTCAAGTCCGCCGACTATATCGGCAAAACTAATCCTTGTATTTTTTCGTAGCATAGAGACAAATATTGAAGAAATTATAGCGAAAAGGGCAGCCTTCATCGGGGAAAACCCTTTGACCAAAAGGTATATTATGGCTACAAGGGGCAGTAATAAATGACCTCTATCCAGCAGAATGGTTTTAATTTTTGGCAGTTCATCTCTGTTCAATCCTTTAAGCCCAAGGCGTTTAGCTTCCAAATGGACACCGGTCCATACTCCGAAATAGTAGAGAAGAGCCGGAATAACGGCAGCACCTATTATTCTCACATAAGGAATCTGGGTGAATTCTGACATGAGAAAAGCTGCTGCACCCATAATAGGAGGCATCAGCTGTCCGCCTGTGGATGCGGTAGCCTCTACGGCCCCTGCAAATTCAGGCTTATAACCCAATTTTTTCATCATCGGTATTGTGAAGCTGCCGGTTCCTACAACATTAGCAACAGAACTGCCGGAAACTGTGCCCATAAGGCCACTGGAAATCACTGCGACTTTTGCCGGTCCTCCCGATGCCCAACCTGCTATCGCATTAGCTAGGTCGATGAAAAATTGGCCCATGCCCGTCTTTTCCAGGTAAGCTCCAAAAAGTATGAATAGGAATATAAATGTAGAAGAAACCCCGACAGGTATTCCAAAAATACCCTCAGTAGTGTAAAAAAGGTGCCCCACAAGACTGGGCAGAGCTATCCCCCGGTGAGCCAACTGGCCGGGAATATGACGCCCTAACAATGCGTATAAGATGAACAAAAATGCAATTGTAATGATGGGCCAGCCAACCACACGTCGAGCTGCTTCGATAACCAAAATTATAGCTATGAGCCCCACGATATAATCCATGGTTGTCACGGTTCCAGCCCGCAAAACCAATTCCTGATAAAAAACTATTATATACATGGGTGCCGCTGCACCTAAAATGGCGAAAACTACATCTACCGGATGAACTCTATTTCTTGGCCATTCTTTTCTGGCGGGGTACAGCAAAAAGATTAGACATAGTCCGAAGGAAAGATGGATGGATCTTTGAATCATAGCGTCAAGGACTCCTACAGCGCCTGTGTAAAGGTGGAAAACTGAAAAAGCTATGGCTATAGCTGCTACGATTTTAGCGGAAAATCCTGTGAGTACACGATAATCCGATTCTTTATCAAACTTTCTCAGTATATCCTCATGATTTTGAGGAGTTTCTTGGTGTTTTTCACTCATTTTCCTGCTCCTTTCTTGATATATTTTTGATTGTCAACCTATCTTTTGCCCGTATGGTGAGCAGGCCCTCGGGATCAGCAAAATTAAGCAAAGGATACTCTTTACCTCCTACAGTAATGGAATGCTTTGGGATAGGTGATATTCTTATAGGAATAGATTCAAATTCTCTGTTCATACTCAGGACGAATTCTCCATTTTTATTTAGGAACTTTCCGTTTTCTTCTGAAAAAGGAAGGCCCACCCCAAGGGAGTGATAGGTAGTTTTATCTAGAACGAGTTTGTTATTGACGCTGATAAAGAAAAACTCATGCACTGGTGTTTTTTGGACCGAATGGATAAAATTCAATGAAAATCTTCTGTCAGGTACACCTATAGCGGTAATAGTCTTTTGCCGTGCATTTTCCAATATAAGAGTTTTTTCTTTAACTATCCGATAGTTTGAGAAAAATATAGCCAAGAGAAAAATAAAAAGAAATATAAGAACTTCAAATCGTAGTCTCATAAAATCTGAGCATTGGAGATTACCCCCAATGCTCAGCATCCTCCTTGAGTTTATTTTTTGTCGTTAAAGTGTTTTATAGCTCCAGGATGTAGATCAATTGACATACCATCCTGGCCGGTTTCAGCCTTTATCAAAGCCCCTAGTGGATGAGCGACTTTTAATCTGTCCGGGTTTTCATACATTGTTTTAAGCAAGTTGTAAACTGTATCTTCATCGAGATCTGAACTCACTGCCAGCATGGACATAACGGCAATAGCCTTCACATCTTCGGTCATGCCGTTATATGTGTCGGCAGGTATAACAGTCTTTACATAGAACGGGTATTTTTCTATAAGCTTGTCAGCTAAAGCATCATCAACGTTAAGTAACTTTACTTTACGCTGTGCAGCAATATCCTGTACTGCTGCAGTCGGAAAACCGGCGGTAACAAAAGCTGCATCGATATTCCCGTCTTTTAGATTATTTGCTGCTTCTGAAAAAGAAAGATACTGAACGTTTATATCATCATAGGTTATTCCAGAGGCTTCAAGTATCTGCCGAGCGTTGGCTTCAGTACCGCTACCCGCTGCACCGACGGCAACCTTTTTACCCTTTAAGTCTGCCAGTGAATCTATCTTTTTGCCTTCAAGAGTAATGATTTGAATGGTTTCGGGATAAAGAGTGGCGAGTCCTTTGATGTCTTCGTACTTACTATCACTAAACATTTCTGTACCATTGGCGGCATAAAATGCTATATCGTTTTGGACAAATACAACTTCTACTTCACCATTCCTAAGAAGATTCACATTGGCCACAGATGCCCCTGTGGTCTGGGCTGTAGAGTTGACACCGCTAATGTTGTTTGACCAAATGTCGGCAAGAGCTCCACCCAGTGGGAAGTAAGTCCCGGCAGTACCTCCTGTAGCAATTGTTACAAAAACCTTTTCCGCTTCCTTGACAGGTTCCTTGGCATCACCGCCGGTTTTATCGCCTCCGCCTCCACTTCCGCCGCAACCGGCTACAAGCCCTGTTAACAATAGAGCAGCCAACAAAATAGCAATAAGCTTTTTACTCATATTTTTCCCCTCCGATAAAAATATTTATTTAAAATGTAGTGTATTTTATTATATGTTCAATATAACTAAAACCTACAGATAACTACTGGATACAACAAAAAATAAATACATGTATACAGTATAATAAATTGACAAAATTCAGCAAATAAAATAACAAATATGCAGGTGACTATACATTTTTTCAGAGGCGCCCAAAGACATTAATGGTTATTTTTCAGACATATTTTGCATTATGGAAGTAAAATAATAATTTCTATCCCATAGAAAAACTTTTTCGTGTATAATAAGTATAATTAAGTACCAAACAAATCAGGAGGGGTCTTCATTGAGAAATGGACTAAAAGGATTAATAACTATATTAGTAATAGTAGCAATCTTAGCGTTGCTTGTTTTCTCCAGTTTCAATGGTCTGGTAGCCTCTGACGAGGCGGTTAACAGCGCATGGAGCCAAGTGGAAAATCAACTTCAAAGGCGAATGGATTTAATCCCTAATTTGGTAAACACAGTAAAGGGTTATGCATCCCATGAAGAAAAGATTTTTACGGAAGTTACTAGGGCTAGGGAAAAACTTATCGGGGCAGGTTCTTTGGCCGAAAAAGCCGAGGCTGACCAGGAGCTTTCAGGTGCTCTGTCAAGACTTCTTGCAATAGCTGAAAACTATCCGGAACTAAAAGCTGACGCCAATTTTCGGCAACTATCCGATGAACTGGCCGGAACAGAAAACCGCATAGCAACATCCCGTATGGATTATAATAATGTAGTGCAGTCCTTCAATACCAAAATAAGGAGATTTCCAACCGTAATTATTGCGAAGATGTTTGGCTTTGAAAAGAAAGATTACTTTAAAGCGGCCGAAAATGCCAAACAAGCACCGACCGTGAATTTTGAGAATGATAGCAAATAGTTTTGGATATCCGTCAATTGATCATGAAAGCGGTGATGTTATTGACTGAAGGTAAATTTAAATCAAAAAAATGTGCTAGAATCGGGCTGTTGATTGTATCAGTGCTTGTCATAAGTTTAACGGTGATAAGCTATTCTAATATGGCTATGGCAGAACCGATTCCCCCAAAGCCCGATATAAACACTTATGTCTTTGATTACGCTAATCTTATCGACGATTCCGATGAACAGGAAATGCGAGAGATCGCCAAGGTCCTGGACGATAAAACCAAGGTTCAGATAGTTGTAGTTACTGTCAATGATTTATCACAAATGGAGCTTGAGGACTATGCTCTTAAGATATTTAGAAGCTGGGGAATAGGAGATAAGAAAGAAAATAACGGGCTTTTAATCTTAGTGAACAAGGAGAGCCTGGTCAAGAACCAAAGAGGACGTATTCGAATAGAAGTGGGATATGGCCTGGAAGGGGCGATAAATGACGGTAAGGCAGGAGCAATCTTGGATAACTTTGCAATGCCGGCTTTTGAAACAAGAGACTATTCGCGTGGTATAAAAGATACTTTTATGGCTGTTTGCTCTGAAGTTGCAAACGAATACGACCTTGATTTAAAAACTGCCGAACTTTCAAACCTGCAGGATTATACAGTGAAAGATAATGAAAGGATATCTCTAGGGAAAATACTTGGAATTATAATTTTTATCATCATTATCCTTTCTTTGCCCAGAAGGCCCCGTCGTCGTTACTATCGCAGAGGTCCTTTTAATGGCCCGTTTTTCGGCCCCTTCGGTGGAGGTGGGTTTGGAAGCGGTGGCTTCGGTGGATTCGGGGGCGGAGGATTTGGCAGAGGCGGCTTCGGCGGTGGTAGCTTTGGTGGCGGCAGCAGTGGCGGCGGAGGTGCAAGTCGGTAGTTGCTGTAAGTAACATCCAGGATATGCTATAATATATAGAAAGCTACAATATGCAATGCATTTTATGGCATAGCAAGAAAAGAGGTGTGTGTATGAATATAACCGTTAAAGGTATAGGTGATACGACCTTGGATGGTCCGGTAAAATTGCAGGATTTAGCAAAGGATTATGAATACCACTTTTCTTCTCCTATTATTGCTGCCATCGTAAACGGAAATCTGAGAGAGCTCACATATATACTGGATCAAGATTCTACAGTGGAATTCATGGATATGTCTACAGAAGTGGGAATGAAAATATATCTAAGGTCACTCATATTTTTATTCGTTAAGGCTTGTTACGATCTTATGCCGGATTGTCAGGTTCATGTAGAGCATTCGCTGGGTGACGGCCTGTACTGTGAGATTATACGGAGAGATCCTATAAGTGAAGAAGACGTTGAAAGTATTGAAAATCGGATGCGACAGCTAGTTGAAAAAGATATACCCATTAATAAAAATAAAATGCCTATTGAAGATGCCTTGACCATGTTTAAAAAAGCCGGCATGGAAGATAAGGTGAGAGTTTTAAAATACAGGAAGAGTCGGTTTTTAAACGTATATGAAATGGACGGAATGAAGGACTATTTCTACGGATATATGTTGCCGTCTACGGGTTACTTGAAGTGGTATGAATTAAA
>CAZFME010000077.1:0-10450 GCA_964520055.1 uncultured Clostridia bacterium | reverse complement strand
TCATACCATCCTCACTTGTTATAGCTCTTATAGCAACAGTATGCGTATATGTCCGTTCATCACCGGTGACACCGACACTTTTTATATCCGGAAGAACTGCAAAAGCTTGCCACAAATCTTTATAAAGCCCTGCTTTTTTAATTTCATCAGTTACGATAAAGTCAGCTTCCCTTAAAATGTCAAGCTTGTCCTTTGTAACTTCTCCAAGAATTCTTACGGCAAGGCCGGGCCCGGGGAAAGGTTGGCGATATACAAGTTCTTCGGAAAGTCCCAGTTCCAGACCGATTTTCCTAACTTCATCTTTAAACAGTTCCCGTAGGGGTTCTATCAGCTTAAATTCCAAGTCATCAGGAAGTCCTCCAACATTGTGATGGCTTTTGATGACTCCGGTGGCCGAAGTGCCACTCTCAATTACATCGGGATATACGGTACCCTGAACCAAAAAGTCGATTTTGCCGAGCTTTGCAGCTTCTTCTTCAAAGACCCTGATAAATTCCTCACCTATTACCTTGCGTTTTTTCTCCGGATCGATGACACCTTTGAGCTTATCTAAAAACCGCCAAGATGCATCTACCGCTATCAGTTTCATGTGAAGCTTATCTTTAAAAATATTTATGACATTCTCGGCTTCATTTTTGCGAAGTAGGCCATTGTCTACAAAAACGCACGTCAAATTATCTCCTAGAGCTTTGTATACCAAAAGAGCGGCTACCGATGAGTCAACACCGCCGCTTAAACCACATATGACTTTTTTATCCCCTGCCTGTTCTCTTATAATCTTTATCTGATCCTGTATAAAAGCCTTCATTGACCATGTTCCGCTACACCCTGCAATCTCAAACAAAAAATTATTTAGTATTTCACGACCGCAAGGGGTATGACTGTCTTCGGGATGAAATTGGACCCCATAAAGGTTTTTGCCGTTCCCTACAGCTGCAAAAGGTATCTTCTCGGTATGGGCCAGAACGTCAAACTCTTTTGGCAGTGAAGCTATGCAATCACTGATGTCCATAAAAACCGTCATTTTATTATCCAACTCCTGAAATAATCCTCGGCTCACATCGACTGATAAATCTACCAGACCGCGTTCCCAACTATGACCCGGTTTCACTTTTCCACCCAGACTTTTAACCATGAGTTGCATGCCGTAACCTATGGCAAGAACAGGTACATCACCCGTAAATACTCTTTCGTCACAGACCGGTGCATTTTCAGCATAAATACCTAACGGACCCCCGGATAATATTATTGCTTTCGGTTTCTTTTGCATAATCTCATCCCATGGAGTTTTATAAGACAGTATCTCACAGTAAACTTGTGCTTCTCTAACCCGCCGTGCCACCATCTGGACATATGCACCGCCGAAATCAAGGATTATTACAGTTTCTCTGGTATGTTTCATATGTAACCCTCCTGAGGTTAAATCGTATGCTGTATTTAGTAAACCTAAGGCATGATTCCAATTACTTCAAAAATACTGTTGTTAATTATTATCCCACAAAATCTCATATTTTTCTATGTTCCTAATGATGATTTTAGTATAAAAAGTTGTTCCGGCAAAGATGACAGCACTTCACGAGAGTTTCAGCACAGGATCAAGTGATAAATACTGTAGCAGGTATGTTACCTTATTAACTTAGCCCAAATGTATATACCTTTTGTTCAGTAATAATCATATCCATCTTTACATCATGCAATTCAATAGGAACCAAGTCCCTTATCTGCATATTAAAAGCTACGGCAATTTTTTTAGTATCAGGCCTTAGTTTAGGCAAAAAATTATCATAGTAGCCTCCTCCGTAGCCCATACGATACCCATTTCTATCAAAAGCCACACCCGGCACCACTACTACATCAATTTCCGCCAAAACTATTTCCTCTTTCTCCGGCGGCTCCAACACCCCGAACGTGCTAGGTACAAGTTCATCAAGACTCTGTATCTCTATAGCAAGCAGCCCATACCCCCTTTTAACCCTGGGGACAACTACCCTTTTACCTTTGGCGAGCGCCTTTTTGATAGAGACTTTTGTCATAACTTCATTCCTCATATCCACATAAAACATCACAACTTTTGCTTTTTGATAATCTTCGGTGGAAAAGAGTGTTGACATAATCCTATCGCTTTTTTGTTTAACTTCTTCAGGAAGAAGTTGCAATCTTGCTTCTAAAACTTTTTTTCGGAGTATTTTTTTGTCCTGCACCCAATTCACCCTAAATTTAGTATTTCTGACGCCATTATATCATATGTTTTGACGCAAATCATGATCATCGTAAAACAGTTGATTTGTTCTAGCCCTATAACAGTTAATAGCAGAACTTTAAGGCTCACTGATTATCCGCCAGCCGAAGCCAAAAAGTAAGCAAAAACGGGGTTGCAGGAGTAAAAGCATGTATGGACCTTCTAGGCTATTATGGTTTGGAACCTCGTATTCCACTAATGCCACTTTCAGAAACTCAAAAGCGTGAACTTAAACAGATTCTTCATAAAGAGGGAATTATATAATCTGACGCTTATTTCCTATTTGAAAAGCAAAGACCTTTAAAACGGCCTTTGCTTTTTTATTTTAAAAACCAGGCTCTGTATCCATTATTATGTGGCCAGAAGCAAGCTCTGTTATTTCTTTTTTTTATGCCTTTGCTCGGTTTGATTTTATACTATAACTTGCGATATGCTAGCCTATAATGATTCCTATGATGTAACCGGCTATATTGTAACTATCTTGGTACATCGCCTGAGAAGAATATAATCACTCCTATAAGCCAGGTAAATATTACTCCAATTAACATAGAAGTACATACTGTTACTCCAACTTTAAAAAAGTTTCTATAGACTCAAATTCTAGGGTTTCACCGTTTCTCTCCAGTTTATTCGGTCAAACAGTAGTTTTGCTGCTATAAGCATCACTATTGCTGATATAAGGTGAAATACTATGGGTATATTTTTATAATATCTAATAACCCCGGCATAGTATATGTTCCAAAAGTATTTAAAAACGTATCAATTACTGACGTATGATATCCCCATATTGACATGTTCATACCTATCAGTCCTGCAAACCCTATTGGAAAGATAAAGGATATTACAGTCAAGACTAACTGGGATATAGAGGTTCCTGTTATACTTGCAAAAAATAGAGAAAATTTGGCGCGTTATTCCAATACGTTGTTGGAATGGCCGGTACGCCTCATATATAGAGAGCGGTCAAGACCGCCCGCTACTTAGAAAAGCGGCTCAAAGTTCGTCTTATATGGCCATCATTTTCTTTTAGCAGTTGATAAGCCGTATCTGTATCGCTTTGGGTCAAAAGCACAATTATGGCCAGTTTCACATTATAATCAGTCTCACCTAATGTCTTTTCCACCTCGGCACCCGAAGCACCTGTTGCAATCTTTACAATACGTTTTGCCCTTTCCACCAACTTCTCATTGGTTGCCTGCACATCCACCATGAGGTTGCTATAGACCTTGCCCAATTTAATCATAACACCGGTGGAAATCATGTTAAGCACCATTTTTTGAGCGGTTCCTGCTTTCATGCGGGTGGAACCCATTACTATCTCAGGCCCTACAATCGGTGTTATCATAATATCTGAGTATTTTTGCATAGGGCTGTCATTGGTACAACACACCCCTATTGTTAATGCTCCTTTATCCTTGGAAAATTTCAAAGCACCCAAAACATAGGGAGTCCTGCCACTGGCTGCCAAGCCCATCACCGCATCCTTTGAGGTAAGATTCTTTTCCTCCAGATCTTTTCCTCCTGCCTCATAATCATCCTCCACACCTTCGGCCGCATGGCGTATGGCTGTATCACCACCGGCAATTATGCCCTGAATCATTTCCGGTGAAACACCATAAGTGGGGGGGCATTCGGAAGCGTCTAAAATCCCGAGCCTGCCGCTGGTTCCTGCACCGATATAAATCAGCCTTCCACCGTTTTTTAACCGATGTACTATGCTTTCAACAGCTTTTGCTATATTATGTATCTCCTTTTCTACCGCAAGAGGCACTGTTTTATCCTGATCGTTGATTTTTTTAAGCATGGTTTTGGTATCTAAAGTATCTATATCCAATGTATCAAGATTTCTTTCTTCGGTAACAAGGTCTGAAAAATTCATTGCTTTAATTCCTTTCTGAATCGAAATTTTTTACCCGGTTTTATTTCATCAACCAATATTTGCTCATCTTTGGGAATCTTGCCTACTACATTTACTCTTTTAACAGCCAGCGGATCTTTCAATACTATTTGAAGTTCCCCGGAATATCTGTCAAACTTTTTATTATCAATGGTAACTGAGTAGGCATGGCGCTCGGATGTATGTCCTGCTTTAATCTTATGACCTGTAGTGGCATAACCCGGGGATTCCTCGTACCTTATTAAACATCGGAAATCCCTTATTAATGAACATTGCCTTAAGATTTCTTCTCTTTATAATGTTTTATTATAATCTATAAATGTTCTGAATATCTGAACACCGTGACGTTCATAGAAACGTCTTCCCGGAATATCTGTTGAGATAAAGTAGAGATGATAGATTCCTTTTTTTGTCATCTCATTCTGCATGAAGTCAAATAGAATTCCTCCAAGGCCATAATTCCTGACCACCTTACTTACCCCAATCGGTCCAAATCTCATAGGATTCCCATCAATCATTCTCATGCAAAAGCCGCATATTTTCTTCTCTTTGTCCAGCACCAACAGAATGCAATCTTCTGCAAGGTTATTCTGCATGCTGATAAGCGCGTTCCTTTTCCAGCCTCCGCCGAATTCCTTTTTGGCAAATTCGAGCAGCTCCAGTGCATAGCTGTAATCGAAGTTGATGATAGAGAAACCTTCTTTTTGAGCTTCTCTGTACTTCTCCATGGTCTTTTCACTGATGGTGTAGCCATGAAGATCTTTTTTCATAGAAAAATTTATCTTTCCACTCTTATAGCCGTGTTTTTCAAAAAAAGAAATTGCAGATGGATAGTTTTCCTTGTCTAGCCCGGGAAAGAAATAACTCGGACTGTATGCTCCCAAGGTAATTGTCTTGCAGTCCAGTTCCCTAAGAGCATTCTCGGCTTTCATGAGAAGTTTTTCTCCCACACCTTTTCTTTGATGTCTTTCATCAACAAACATGACATTTACCCAGCCTCTTGTGGGTTCCAGACCTCTTTCGAGATACGGAAATTTTCGTTTCGTTGCTAGCAAGAATCCAATGACTTGTTCATCTTCCAGCGCTACGTAGCATAGGTCGGAATCAAAATTGTCATCAAGGATTACCTGTTTCCTAAATTTTTGTGCGGTCAAAGGATCAGCTTTCAATGTCCTATTCCAAAGATTTATTACATCTTGTTCATATCGTTGTTCATAATTGATAATATTCATTGAATCCTCCTTATTGATTTACTTGAATCATTTTATTCCGGGAATCTTTTTACAGAATCCTTTGTTGTCTCAACACTTCTCTTTACTAATCCTTCCAAGTTCAGCTCCGAAGGCATCGCTAATTCCACATAAGCCATAGTGTTGAGTCCGGTCACAAGCATGTATCTTCCCGGATTGGCCATACATTTCATCGCTGCTACTCTAAAAGGAGATGCACCGAATAGATCGCAAGAGAAAAGTACATCTTGATCTCCGATTTTTTCCAAAAGAGCATTTAGATTAGTTTCCAGAGTGTTTAAATCACTTTCAGGAGTAAGATCCAAAAAGTGCATATACTCAGGTACTCCTGAAAGCATATAGAGATTATTTTTTATCCCTTCTGCGTATCCTCCATGGCCCATTACAATGATATTTATCATTTCTTCTTCCCCTTCTGTGTTTTTCAAAGATGCATTAGCCTTCATCATTTTTAAGCATAAAAACCTGTCCAGTATCCTACTGCTGTAAGAACTGCTGCCAAGGCAAGAATAAGTCCCATCAGTTTAAGCGGAGACCATTTCTTTTTAGAATAGAGATAATACACGGCAAGTGTCAGGGATAATGGTAAAAGCTTAGGGAAAATACTGTTTATGATACCGTCTGCATTGAATATTACCTGGTCCGGTATCACCGTATTGGTTGTAGCATCATAGATGTCCCTTACTATTTGAATAGGCATCGTCATACTGACAAAGGAGGCTGTAAGGGCTCCGACGACAATCAACCCTAAAACGGTCATGGCATCTGTAAGTTTGTTTAAGGTTCCGTCGGCCATAAAGGTTTGCATACCTTCCAGACCAGATTTATACCCCAACTTGAACAGATACCAACTGAGAAGAAATGTTCCTACTGGATAAACAATCATGTACAGAAGAGAACCCAACCAGGAGATGCTTTCCGATGCCTGAGATATTGACAGTGCTATAGTAAGAAGAATGGGAATGATTGTCGCTACCCAGAGGGAATCTCCTATAGCTGAAGTAGGACCAATGAGTGCCACTTTAACGCTGCTTATGAGTTCCGGTGTACAGGCTTCGTTGGCATTGGCTTCTTCCAGCCCGCATACGATGCCATTGACAATGGAACCTACTTGAGATTCAGAATTGTAAAGCGTAATGTGTCTCTTAAGAGCCTCGCTTTTTTCTTTCTTTGTCTCGTACAGTTCCTCAATGACCGGAGCCATGGATTGTCCGAAGGCCATTCCCAGCATGCTTTCCGCCTGTTGTGAGCATCCATTCCAAAAGAACCAGTTCAGAAATGACTTTTTTAGGGTCTTTTCACTAATTTTCTTTTCCATGTATTATTCCACCTCCACTTTCCTAGATACTGAGTAATAATAAAGTATTGCCGCAATTAGGGCAACTACTGTTACGGCCATGGTATTTAGGTTAAAATAGGTTACCAGAATGAATCCGGCCAGATAGATAGCAATATGATATTTCTCTTTCAGAAGAAATGATAGAATAATTCCCATTCCAAGAGCAGCCATCATTCCTCCAAATATGGATAGTCCTGTTGTCAACCAAGCTGGAATTATAGAAACAAAATCAGCCTGTTCGGAAGCAGCTGTCATTGAAGTCAGAAGCAGTACAGCAGGAATGAAACGAAGTGCAAATCCAATAAGCTGTCCCAGAACGAGATTAGGGATAAACATCTTTCTAGTTTCACCGGCTTCTGCATATTTGTTTGCTACTCTGTTGAGAGGAAGGCATGCAGCATATGAAATGTTCCACATGAGCTGTCCGACAAGGCCGCCTATTCCGGCAAAAACAACAGCCAGTCCGATGACTTCCGTTGCACCCATTCCTTTTCCAAAAACAATTGCGGCTGCCGTACCGATATATGTCGCATAGGACAAGTCCCATGCAACTGCTCCACCAGGTGTCACATTGCCCATGTACATAATCTGCAATGGTATTCCCACTATCATTGCCGTATTAACATCCCCCAAGATAAGTCCGACAACAAAGGAAGCAACCAAAGGCCTGCCAAGAGTATACCAACCTAAGGTATTGCCTATAATGGAACCGATAGATCCTAGATAGATGAAAAGCGATACCAAAATAATTTGTAGTGTACTCATTGTTTTCCTCCTTAATATATTTATTTTATTGATTGCTTAAATGATGACCAGCTGGTTTCCGCAGTACTAGGTAGCTGCTGAAATGTAACTTTGATGTTCTTTGCCACAATAGAGTCCAGCAGAGAAACATCGCTTTCGCTCAAATAGAATATCCCCGTGGCTCCACTTACTTTATAAATGGTATCCGGGCGTTTTGCTAGATTACCGAGTATAATCTGCTCGCAACATAAAATACTCTCCTCCAATTCTTTAAGTTTTAAAGGCTGTTTGACGATAACCAGTCTATTTCTGTCAGAATCAATTTTTAAGAGCTTCCTTACCTCTTCAGTTGAAACAATACTTGTTTTGTATTTCGAGGGGACTCCCATGGTCATTATGGATTTAAGCATGGGATTCTTGA
The DNA here is from genome assembly GCA_964520055.1 of uncultured Clostridia bacterium. Lineage (GTDB taxonomy): Bacteria > Bacillota > Thermosediminibacteria > Thermosediminibacterales > Tepidanaerobacteraceae > DUNY01. The sequence continues at coordinate 2,560 of CAZFME010000077.1, read as the reverse complement.
TACTCTCATCATCCACAGCAATGATTTCCCGTATATCCAAAGTCGGGCACCATGCAACTATTGTCTGCCCATGAATCAGTCTGTCGTCAACTCTTATATAAACTTTCCCCAATATTATTCCCCTTTCCGGATAACATTCCATATGTTATGCACATTTTCTGACAAAACTATCATATTTCATAACTCTTCTTTCCAAATACTGTCATAGGAATTATCAGAACGGCTGATTTACTACCATGACTTAAACATGTCAGAGAAGCGGTTTCATAATCACAGCACTTACTTTCCATGTGATGTCTTTTGGTTTATCAAAAATGCCATGTAATTTTTTTCTTTCCCTATCGCAATCACCATAATTTATTTTCGATGAGGCTGGCATACATATAACAGACGGCAAATTTTGAAGAGTTGGATTCTATCTGTCGGATTCTGCCGTTATTGGTATAGTAAGGAATGTAAGGGAAATTATTAACTTTGCCTCTGAATACATCATATTCATTAAGTGCGCCAAACCATTGTTCTTTCTCATCATCATCCAGTTCGAAATATGCCTGTGGAATAAATCCGACCAAATCTTCAAAAGTCTCTCCGTATACCAGTCTGATCTGATTTCCTTTTTCTCGCAGATTCTTCACGGCTAATGTGACAGCATCATGGGTTTCGATATGTCTTCTGTGCATTGAGCCTCTCCAATGGGTAATGACAAGGTCAACTTTTTCATCAACAAAGTAATCTTCCAATCTTCTGGCAAATTCTTCAGTTCTCGGCATACTCCTGGATACATACCCTAGCCAGAGATAATCTGCTCCTAGTTTTTCAGCGGCTCTCCGGTTCTGATTCAGAAGGTTCTTGAGGTAAGCCTCCTTTTCTTCTTCTGTGGCCTTGGGGTCTTCCAGTCTTCCCTGAGTAACATGGAGCAGAGTACACCTAGCTCCATTTTTCGCATATTTGATTATAAGCGGTCCTCCCATAAGCTCAGCGTCCAGTGAGTGAGCACCGATACTAACTACTCTTTTAATTTCACTCATTTTCTAACATTCCTTTCGCTTCGCTCAAGCCCAAAACGGCAAGAAACCGTAGCACTTGAGTTGTATTATAAAAATATAGAAACTGCAGGCCATCACAAATCACATAGGATTGAATATGTTATTCCTTTTAAGCGCCGCATTAATTTTGTAGCATATTTTCGCTTTTTAACGTATATACTGTTATTTTACTTCGCTTTGGTTTAAAAAAAATTAGTACTTCCTAAAAGATACAGCCTTGCTGGTGTTTTCCAGATACTCTCTTATGTCATTATACTTTTTACAAGCTATAATAGAAAAAATAACATCTATCACATTAAGTTGAGCCATTCTTGATGCCATAGCGGCACTTCTAAATAAAGCTTCGCTAGATGTGACAAAAAGCTTAATATCGGAAAACTCGGTAATGGGGGAGTTCCCGAATTTAGTAATGCAAATAGTGGTGGCTTTTGCTTCTTTGGCAAGTCTTAAGGCTTCGATCGTATCAATGGTTTGTCCCGAATAAGATATACCCATGGCTACATCCTTGCTTGTAAGGTTAGCGGCCGATGCCAGCTGCATATGGTTATCCAGATAAGCGGTACATGCTTTGTTTATGCGCATGAATTTGTGCATAGCATCCTGGGCTACTATAGCCGATGCACCGATACCGTAAATGTCAAGTCTTTCGGCACTCATTATAGCTTTAACGGCTTTATTAATTTCATCCCTACTGAGTACATCCATGGTACTTTCGATTGCTTGCATATTATTTTTTGTGATCTTGGCAACAATAGCATCCAAATCATCATCAATGTTAACTACACCCTGTATTTTTCTCGTTTTAAAGGCCATGTCAGCAGAAACTTTTATTTTCAGATCTTGATAACCCTTATACCCCAAGGTACGGCAAAATCTTACTACACTGGCTTCACTGGTATCACATTTTGCTGCCAGCTCTGCAATGGGTAAATCCGAAATTTCCAGGGGATATTCCAAAATATATGTGGCAATCTTTTTCTCGGAAGGGGTTAAATTGTTATATATCGCTTTAATCTTTTCTATTTCTCCTGCCATAATTTCACCTCATATTATATATTCGACATATTTTGTATTTTTCCTTCATTGAATTAATATTTTTTTGAAACTTTATTTCATTTATTTGCTATAATGCTATAATACTCTTCAAAATCCTACAGCAATACACTCGCAAAACTACTCCAGAAGCTTGGCTGTTGCACAATGAACCAAATAGTTCGTTGTGCCACAGCTCCTTTTATATCTTCTAAGATCTCTTGATTGTTTTTATCATTTTCATAAAAAAAAGCGTCGCTAGCTACTTATAAAATAGTTTTGCGACACTTTCATTTTTTTGATTTATTATTCGTAATTTAACAATTTAATCTTTTCAACCAGTTCTTTAACGGTTTCTACAGCATTGCCCAGCATTAAGTGTACATTGGGCATTTCATAAAGTGAATTGTCCACTCCTGAATAGCCAGGCTTGGTGTCTAGATTACATACTATGACGTTCTTGGCCTCTTCCACCTTCAGCA
>CAZFME010000076.1:0-10622 GCA_964520055.1 uncultured Clostridia bacterium | reverse complement strand
ACAAAATAAAATCCGAGATGGAATCAGTGAAACTTGAAATTGAAAAAGCCGAACGTGAATATGACTTAAACAAAGTAGCAGAACTTAAATTCGGAAAACTGAACGAGCTGGAGAGAAAATTAAAAGCTGAAGAAGAATCCATTAAACAAAGGCAAAAACAGGGAAACCTTTTGAAGGAAGAAGTGGATGAAGAAGAAATAGCAAGAGTTGTAAGCCAGTGGACAGGAGTCCCCCTGAATAAACTCATGGAAGGCGAAAAGCAGAAACTGCTTCATCTAGATGATATCTTACACCATCGGGTCATCGGCCAGGATGAGGCCGTCAAAGCCGTAGCCGATGCGGTGCTCCGTGCCAGGGCCGGCATAAAGGACCCCGCAAGACCTGTGGGCAGTTTCATATTCCTGGGTCCCACCGGTGTCGGAAAAACTGAGCTTGCCAAGGCTCTTGCAGAAGCTTTATTTGATGATGAGCGAAATATTATCCGAGTAGACATGTCCGAGTATATGGAAAAACATACGGTTTCAAGGCTGATAGGGGCCCCTCCGGGATATGTAGGCTACGATGAAGGTGGGCAGCTTACGGAAGCAGTGCGCCGGCAGCCCTATTCCGTCATACTCTTTGATGAAATAGAAAAAGCACATAATGATATATTCAACGTACTCCTTCAAATCTTAGACGATGGACGGCTCACCGACGGGAAAGGCCGAACCGTTGATTTTAAAAATACCGTATTGATAATGACCTCAAATATTGGTAGCCAAGAAATCCTCGACTCTCAAACAGCAAAGGATAGAAGCTTTTCCGAGATTAAGGAAAAAGTTTTAAGCCTTATGAAACACTACTTTAAACCTGAGTTTTTAAACCGAGTTGATGAAATAATTGTATTTCACCCGCTGGAGCCCAAACATATGCAGAAAATCTCCGGTCTGCTTTTAAATAATTTTGCTCAAAGGGTAAAAGATACTGCAGGTATTGAATTAATATGGTCGGAAAAGACCACAAATTATCTAGCTGAAAAAGGATATAACCCTAATTTCGGAGCCCGTCCTGTAAAACGACTGATACAACAGGATATAGAAACTCCCCTTAGCCGCAGGATTATCCAGGGGATAAAGCCCGGAGAGAAATTGAATATCGACGAAATTATAGAGTAAAAAACTGGGGACTCTCCCCCAATTTTTTACTCCCAAAGACATATTTGATTTTTGCCCATTTTTTTTGCTGTAAGTAGAGCTTGATCGGCTTTTTTAATCAGCTCATTTTTATCGGTAATCTCATCAGAGAGTGCACAAATACCGGTACTTACTGTAACATGCATGGTTGGCAAACCATTAATACCGTTGGGAATTATACCTTTATCATTAAGCCATCGGAGGAATTTCCCTTTAAATGCACTGAATTTTGTTTCATGTTCACCATTTTCCTTGTCAGTATCTAGCTCCTCACCGCTTGCCGCAAGCTCGGGAGCCTGTGTTTTGAAATTATACTCTTCTATCGCATTTTTTACCCTCTCAAAAAGAATAAGTGCCTCTTTGCCTTCCGTCTCTGGCAATATGACGGCCAATTCGTCACCACCGTAGCGGGCTAAAATATCACTGTCACGAATATTTTCCTGAATAATATTCCCTATTTTCAACAATAAATGATCTCCGGTTAAATGACCGTAATTATCATTATACTTTTTAAAATCGTCAATATCGATGATAGCCAAACTCAATGCCCGCCCGTAACGCCGTGCCCGTTCAAATTCCTTGGCCAGTGCTTGACGGAAATATCGATAATTATAAAGGCCGGTTAAACCATCCTGTATCGCCATTAGTTCTACAGATTCATAAAGCAGAGCATTTCCTACTGCAACTGATACCTGAGAGACAATAGCATCCACAATTTTGCATTTATCCTCTGTCAGCGGTTCATCTGTTGACACATTTATTGTCCCAATACAACCGTCCTGAGTTTTAAGAGGAACAGAATAAAAGGATTTAAACTGTTCCTTTTGCTCTTGAAATACCTTAAACTGAGGTTCGTCAAGCACATTTTTTACAAGTAAAGGTTTACCCTCCTGAAATACTCTTCCGGCAATACCTTCTCCGGCCCTCAGTTTAACCATTCTTTCAGTATCCTCAGAGAGACCCTTTGATTTTACCATTCTCAACATTTTATATTCTACGTCAAAAAGCATCAATGAACATGACGTTGCATCAACCGAATCATATACGGTTTTTACTGCTATTTCAGTTACATCACTAAGGTTAATGCTTGCAGCCAATTGCTGTGCTGTCTCATAAAGAAGTGCAACCCTTTCCTTTTCTTCCTTCAGCTTTTGAGTTAACCAAGTATTGCTCACGGCCAGTCCAATCTCACCGGCAATACTTTTTAGCAAAGTAAGGTCCTTGGTTTTAAACCTTTGCATTCCATAACTTCCTAATAAAATAACTCCCATAACTTTGCTGCCTGCTTTAAGGGGTAATGCCATTTGTGACTTTGTTTCATGCACACAAAGTATATATCGTCTATCCTGTTCGACATCCTGCGAAAGTATCTCGACACCTTCTTTTGCAGCCCAGCCTACTATGCCCTCACCGATTCGAAAGGAAGCTTTTGCCATGTCACTTTCGGTGATATTAAAACACGCAGCTGTTCGAAGCTTATCATTGTTCTGCTTTTTATTCAAAAGAAAAATTACTCCAAAGTCAGCTCCCGAATGGGTTACGAGGCGGGCAATAACAGTATCCAAAAGCTGCTTCAGCGAAGATGATGTATGTATAGCCAAAGTCGTATCATACAGTAATTGATTCTCCAAGTTTATAGCATTGACACGTGTATTGAGCTTTTCAAAAAGTTTGAACACAGGTAGCAGCCCAAAAAATCTCAAGATGAACCTGTGCGAAATCTCATATTCCATTATGTCTACACTGCTGAGCACTGCCAAGATACTATAAATGTATTCAAACACCTGCAGCAATATTAAAACCGGTATTACTGCAAAAACAAACCCCACAATCCAAGTGCTTGATAATATATCAGCATTAACTAAAAGAGCCAGAGAGACTAGAATAAAAATACCGAATGTCAAATAAAGTCTTACAATAAATTTTTTATCAGATTTCACCTTGTTTAGCCACCCCCGATCCATATTTATTTATATTGCTATTCATCATGGTTTTCGACTGTTGGTTATATTCTATAGAATAATTGCACATAGAGCAAGAAATAAATTATTTCACTGCAAAAATAAAAAAGCCCGGGTTTCCCCAAGGTGTTGCCTCTATTTTAAAGCCGGATTCACGATCTTCCTCCAGTCCAAATCTCCTCGCATCAATCCTTTTATCAACACCTCCGCCGTGGCCATGTTGGTAGCCAAAGGCACATTATGGACGTCACATACCCTAAGCAACGCATTTATATCCGGTTCATGGGGTTGAGCAGTCAATGGATCTCTCATAAATATTACCATATCCATGCCTTCACTGGCCACCATGGCACCAATCTGCTGATCCCCCCCTAGAGGACCCGACTGGCAGCGTTCAACTTTTAGACTTGTTGCCTCCATGATCCTTTTACCAGTGGTACCGGTGGCATAAAGCTTATGTTGTTTTAAAATATCCTCATAAGCTATGGCAAAATCAACCATCTTATCCTTCTTTGCATCATGTGCTATAAGTGCTATATTCATGTATACATCCTCCATCAAACATTTCCTTGCCATAATTATATCATATTTAGTGAATGTTTGGGCATAATGTCAACAAAAGCGCAGTATGGAAAACTATAGATTTGCTATACTTATGAGTCCCATTATTCAAAAATAAAAAAAGCCCAGCATCGTTTTATGGATGCAAAAACTCACAGATATTTTAAATGCCCTAAATGTAAAACGAAATTCGGGTTCCAAAAACAAGGGGAAGATTATCATTAAATGCCCTAAATGTAAAACCGAATTTACAAGAAAAACATAAATTATGGATTCTTTAGCATAAAAAAGTACCATTGTAAACGAACTTTTCTTCGTTATGCAACAGCCCCGTTATAGAATTATTCCTTTAAAATGAGGCTTAATATTTTTAATTAAAATCAACTATTTGAAAATCTTGAGTTAAATATAGGATGTCGCTTGCCCCATGTTTACCCTTTTCAAAAGCGGCACCAACCCCCAAATATTCATAATCATCTTCCAGCATGTTTTTTCTATGCCCTGTAGAATTATATAAACCGTTCATAGCCGTAAGAGCATTAAGTGTGCCCCTTGCGATATTCTCTCCCACGCCGTATTTTGTTCCTACATATCTGACTGCTCTATCACATACTTCATCTCCATTTAATGACACATGACTGAAATAATCATTTGCTGCCATGTCATTTGAATGGTATAATGCCATTTCTGCCAAATCATCACTCCATAGCAATTCTTTTTTGCCGTTTCTGATCCTATATACATTTGTCAAATCAAAAGCCTGTCTTGCAAAACCTTCAGCAACTTCTTCATTATGGACATCACTGCTGCTGATCTCTTCTTCCAATATAAATGTGGATAAACTATATCTTTTATGTGTATCCCATAGTATATTAAGATGGTTGTCTCTTAATCGAATATAGTCGGTTCCTTGAAGCTTATATTTCTTCTCTATATCGCTTTTTAGGCTTCCTATTCTTAAATCATCGTTCAAGCTCCAATAGGATGAATTAGTAGCAAAAGCAACTATCTTATTCTCGAATACTCCTACTTGGATATAATGCTTTATATCCTTATTATAGATGTACCAATCGTAATATTTGCCGCTTTTATCAATCCTGTCGGTTTTGCCCATTAAAGCTGTTAATTCATCAACATTTTGCCCCATTCTGAGTTTCACATCTAAAACACTATTATAAAATGCATTAATATAATCCGGGGATTTGACAGTAACTGTTCTGGTAGCATTATTCCAACCTACTTGAAACCCTAAAGATTCAGAGACAAATCTAATGGGCACTAAAACCCTGCCGTTTTTCAGCATAGACGGAGCATCAAATTTAAATTCTTCTCCATCAACCATGGCTGTATTTGAGCCGACGGTCAATTCAATAGCAGTGCCATTTATGCTTCCTGTAGCTTTTTGCAAATCTTGATGCCATGCTATATCTGTCGCCCCATAAGCTTCAAATAAAGCTCTAAACGGCACAAAGGTTCTGCTATTATGTAACATGGGCGGAACATCGAAAATCAATTCTTCCCCATCCGCTATAACAGTGATAGGTCTTTCACTTGCAAATGCTGTTGCAGACATAAAAACAATCAAAATAACAACTACTATTTGAATAGTTTTCTTATACATTATGCCCTCCTGTGCGATAATCTAAATTTCTCAGTAGTACTGGCTTTCTGCATCTTCTAGTTATAAAGCTTATTAAAAAGATCCGTACAGTAATCCCTAATGTCAGATGTGTTCAGCATATAAAAAAAGAACACCATCTAAAGTATTTCTAGGTGTTATTTTACTTAATTTTAGTTAATTTTTTCTAATTCACGTTGAAGGCCCATGCATAACCCCAAATATAAAGCTTCATCAACTTCATCCATTTTTTCTGGACTTAGTTGTCCCGCACACCATACACCCTTTTGCTTAAATAGCTCTTTTTTTACAGGATAGGGTTGTGCACAAATAATATAAGATTCTTTGTCTAGCTTTGTAGTTTCTTTTTCAATAACAACATTAGTATCATATCCTTTACTTTCGGCATCTTTTGTAATCAATAATATTTCAACTGTATCATATTTTTTAAAATATTCACCTTCTTGTAAAACTAAAACAAACTTACTTTTTCCATTTTTGTATTTAGGATCAAAAGTATATGGAAATGTAATATAATATATTTGTCCTCTCTTTAGTTCCATACATAGTTTCTCCTTACAAATCCTTTTTATCAATGTTAGAGTAAACTTCATATTCTAAGTCTTTAAAATTATCGTTTGCTATTTTTATATCATGATTATTTGGCATATGTCTTAAATTAGGATTATTTCTTCTTTTATTTGCTCTTTGTTGTAATAAAAGTAATTTTTTCCTTAAATCAGATGAATTTGTTTTTGAAACAACATTCATCATTTTTCTTTCCTCCTTGTTACTCTTAGTTCCTTTTTTCTTACTATCATTCTTATTCATATCATACCATCCTTATCTTCTTGAATCAAATTTATTTTAATCTATATAAATATATTATGAGTAAAAGATGGATATAATATAAATCCTTTTGTACCTCCATATAGTTTTCTCCATTACTTTCAATCTGCGAATAAATCTCAAAAAACCAGAATAGCCCAACTCTTTTATTAAAGCTTCTTCAAGATATCCTTAGCTTTATATTAATATCTTAGTTGGCATTTTTCAACTTAATCCAGTGACTATTTTCTAATTCTCTCTTACATGTGAATAATCTAAAAAACGTCCTTTTAGGAATGTATTATTTGACTTTCCTGATCCTTCTTTTGTTCATAAAGGAAAAGCTTAGTAGCCTCCTTTGCAAGGTTCTTCTCCCTTAATTTCCAACTTTAGTCTTAATTCCCAACTTTAGTAACAAATAATCCCTATATATTCATTCGCTTCTTCACTGCAATTACCATGGTATCGACTTCCTCTATCTTCATGAACAAGATTATGACGAAATAAAACACTGCGCCGATGCAGATTGAAATTATCAGGGATAGATTGGCACTGATATTACTAAGTAAAAACCTATACATCGAATTGGCCAAGATCCCCATTCCCAGTGAGACCACCAGGATTTTTATAAATGAAATTGTTATCTCTTTCATACCGAAGGCCCCTATTTTCTTTCTAAGACTTGCAAATAACAAACCAGTGCAGAATATGGCCGATATGCTCGTTGCCAAAGCAAGGCCTCCGATTCCTAAATATTTTGAAAGTATAATGTTTAAAATGATGTTCATGCTCATAGCTATAGCGCCGTTTATCATAGGCGTCTTGGTATCTTGTAAAGAAAAAAAAGCACTTGATAAAACCTCTCTCAAACCAAAACCTATCATCCCCATGGAGTAAAAAAACAATGCATCGGAAGTCATAGATATAGCTTGTGGATCAAAGGCACCTCTTCCAAAGAGAAGTTTTACAACCGGCTCTGCAAATACCATAGCTCCTACTGTCGCCGGAATAACCAATAAGCTTATAATATTTATAGCTTCTGAAACGGATTTTTTCAGTCCGTTCATATTATTTTGAGCGGCCATTTTAGATATCATAGGATACATGACAGAAGATATTGTTGTCACAAACATCCCCTGCACAAAACCGTTGAGCCTGCTGGCATAATTCAAAGCCGATATTCCACCTACCGCAATACTGGAAGCCAAAGTTCTGTCAACAAGTACATTTATCTGATTTACCGATACTCCGATCACAATCGGTAGTGCTATATGTACCATCTTTTTTATGTATTCATCTTTTATATCCAATACGAACCTATATCGGTAGCCTTTTTCATGCACAAAAGGGATTAACAATATCAGTTGGGAAGCGGTAGCTATCACACTCCCTATGGACAGCACCAGTATATTTGTATTTGTGCTTAAAAAAATAAATATTATTATGAAAAAGTTCATAGGAAATCCAACTAATGCCGGTATAACATAGTTCCCCTTTATCCGAAGAAATGCACCGAAAATAGATATAAGCCCCGTGAAATATATTCCCAATAAGCTTATTCTCGTAAATTGCACCGCTAATGTCAACGTATCCCCTGTAAATCCTGATGCAAAGACCTTCACTATTTTATCTGTAAATAAAAGCCCAATAATGATAATAAAAGTGCACAAGATTAGCAAAATATTAACTAGATTGCTTGTATATCCATTCCCTGCTTTTTCCCCATATTTTTGTTCAATCTTGCTGTACATAGGTATATATCCCGTCGATAGGCCAGTCCCAATGAAGGAAAAAATTACGCTGGGAATCGTAAGGGATATTAAGAAGGCATCACTTATATTGGATGCCCCGTAAAAATATGATAATACTATCTCCCTGGTAAACCCAAATATTTTTGAAATAACGGTTATGCACATTAAAACAATAGCGGTTTTTTTCATTTGTCATTTTGCTCCGTTTTTTTTGAGTCTGTTCGCTCGTTATGATTGTATTGTGAATATTTGCTATAAATTTGATAAAAATTCCTGCATCCGCTTAACAGCTAATTCTAGGTTTTCCATGGATGTGGCATAGGCTAGCCTTACATGGCCTTGACCGCTTTTACCAAAAGCAGTTCCCGGTACAACTGCTACCTTGGCTTCAAAGAGCAAACGTTTTGCAAATTCCTCTGAGGATAGGCCTGTGTTCTTAATGGAAGGAAATACATAGAAGGCCCCCTTTGGTTTAAAGCATTCAAGACCCATTTCATCAAGACTTTCAAGCAAATATTTTCGCCTTTCATCATATATCTCTCTCATAAATTCGATATCCTCATCACCGGTTTTTAGAGCGTTGATTCCGGCATATTGAGCCATAGTAGCGGCACAGGTAACATTGTATTGATGGACTTTTAGCATCTGGCTTGTCATAGCATTTGGAGCGCCAATATAGCCTATCCGCCATCCGGTCATAGCATAGGATTTGGAAAGGCCATTTATGGTAATGGTTCTGTCCCACATTCCCGGCAATGTGGCAAATGGAATATGAGACATACCATAGGTTAGTTCACAGTATATCTCGTCAGTTATCACTATGAGATCATTTTCTTTGACAACTTTTGCAATATCCTCCATTTGCTCTTGGCTCATAACTGCACCGGTAGGATTATTGGGATATGGCAGTATCAAAACTTTGGATTTTTTTGTTATGTGTTTTTCAAGTATTTCCGGTTTTAAAACAAAGTCATCTGCTTCATATGTCGGAACATATACCGGCTTGCCTCCAGACAAAACTGTACATGGACCATAGGATACAAAGGATGGGTCTGGGATTAGAACTTCATCGCCAGGCTCTACAAGGGTTCTTATAGCAACATCAATGGCTTGAGATGCCCCAATGGTTACTATGATTTCACTGGGATTATATTTCAAGCTAAAACGTCGCAGGAGGTACTGGGATATTTCCTCTCGAAGTTTTACTTCACCGGCATTTACCGTATAAAAAGTCTTACTTTCTTCAATGGATCTTATCGCTGCTTGACAAACTTGAACCGGAGTGGGAAAATTGGGTTCTCCGATACACAGTGAGACAGCCTCTTCCACTTCATTTACCATGTTGAAAAAGTATCTAATCGTTGATATCTCGATATCCTTAACCCTTTTGGCAATAAATTTTTCATGATTCACCAGAACCATTCCTTTCTATTGTGCATTAAAATTAGCTCTTTACCTTATATTACTATTTAAGTTGATGTTTTTCAACATGTGTTTTGCTTTAAGTTGTATCTCTAAACCTGCTCTGAGGTATACGAACATGTATATGTTTTTGCTATACATAGTTTTTAGGGTCATGTCAATACTATTTTATGATATGTCACTTTGGATCTCTTGACCCCATATCCACTTTTTCTTCTATCGTGCTGGGAAAATACACAAAAAACACTTGCTTAAACTGCATTGAGGTCATATACCCCAATGCCTGGTAAAACAAACCTTTGCACAGAAAGGTTGCTTGATCATAAAATTGCAAAATGAAGGTTTCTATAGTAGGATTAAGGTTTATTGCTGTTATCATCTGTACTGATGCCTTCCGACTCTGCTACTTCATTATCAGACAATATTTGAACATCTAAAGCTAGGGATTGAAGTTCTTTTATCAGAACCTCAAAAGATGCTGGAATACCAGGCTCCGGTATGTTTTCACCCTTAACTATCGATTCATATGTTCTCACCCTACCGACAACATCATCAGATTTGACTGTAAGCATCTCTTGCAGCATATGTGCAGCTCCGTAAGCTTCCAATGCCCAGACTTCCATTTCTCCAAATCTTTGACCACCAAACTGGGCTTTCCCTCCCAAGGGTTGTTGTGTTACTAGAGAATATGGACCTGTTGACCTTGCGTGAATCTTGTCATCAACTAAGTGGGCAAGTTTAAACATATACATATAGCCCACTGTAACTTCACGGTCAAAATATTCTCCGGTTCGACCATCGCGAAGCTTAGTCTTGCCATCTCTTGAAAGTCCTGCTTTTTCAAGTGTTTCCATAATTTCATCTTCAGTTGCACCATCGAAAACAGGGGTTACTACATGCCATCCCAAGGCTTTAGCAGCCATGCCAAGATGTGTCTCAAAGACCTGCCCTATATTCATTCGTGAAGGTACACCAAGTGGGTTTAATACCATATCTACAGGTGTTCCATCCGGTAAATAAGGCATATCTTCTACAGGTAATATTCTGGATACAACACCTTTATTCCCGTGGCGACCTGCCATTTTATCCCCTTCTGATATCTTTCGCTTTTGTGCAATGTATACTCTAACGAGCTTATTTACACCCGGGGGTATTTCATCACCATTTTCTCTTGTCAAAACCATTATATTGACTACAACCCCGTACTCACCATGAGGCACTCTCAGGGATGTATCTCTTACCTCCCTGGCCTTTTCTCCAAATATGGCTCTAAGTAATCTTTCTTCAGCTGTAAGCTCTGTTTCACCTT
>CAZFME010000075.1:0-10821 GCA_964520055.1 uncultured Clostridia bacterium | reverse complement strand
TGATATTTAAACCAAGTTCTTTTGAGGAAGTTCGTGAAATAACAGATGAGGTAAAAAATAGAAGAGCAGCCATCGTAAACCTGGAGAAGCTTGACAGAGAAAATGCGAAACGGGTATTGGATTTTATGTCTGGCAGCATTTATGCATTAAACGGTGCTGTAAAGAAAATAGGCCCCGGTATATTTTTATTTGTACCTGACAATATTGATGTATCCAGTGCGGAGATAGAAGATAACAAAGATAACCCATCTCTAATTTCAAAATGAGAGGTGTAACGATTTGTTACTAACAATAATTAACACGTTATTTCAGTTCATTTACCTTATGATTACCTTACGAATTATTTTATCATATTTTCCTAAGCCAATAAATCCAAATATTACCAGAATTATTTATCAAATTACAGAGCCAATTTTGGCTCCGTTCAGGTCTGTTTTGGAGTCGTTTATACCTAGAAGCCCCGGCTATTACCTAGATTTTTCACCTTTATTGGCTCTGTTTTTTTTAAACTTTTTAAGGAAAATTGTAATTAGAATATTGCTGGCGACTCTATAGTAAGGAGATGATTATGATGGATATTTCACCTTTGGAAATCCAAAAAAAAGAATTTGGCAAATCTATACGGGGTTATAATAAAGAAGATGTCGATGAATTTTTGGATAGACTATTGCAAAACTATGAGAAGATTTATAAAGAGAACAAAGATTTAAAAGAGCAAATTCTATCGTTAGAAGAAAAAATGCAAAGCTACAAAGAAATCGAGGCGACATTAAAAAATACCCTTATTTTGGCAGAAAAAACCGCTGAAGATGTCAGGATTAATGCTCAAAAGGAAAGGGAAACTGTTTTAAAACAAGCATCCTTGCAAGTAGAAAAGATTGTACAGCGAGCTGAGCAAAAGTACAATCAAATCAATAATAAAAATGAAGAATTGAGGAGGCAGTTTTATTTATATAAAACTCGATTTAAGAACTTTTTACAATCTCAATTGGATTACTTGGATTCTCCGGAACTTGACATATTTAATAACAATGAATCGGCTCTGTTAGAGTCTATGTTGGAAGCTGCGGTGACAGACGATAAAGAAGTATATAATGAGGAAAACTTAGATCCGATGGGCAGTATAGATGAGACGAGCAGTGTAGATGATATAAGCGGTTTGAATGAGGAATAATTTATAACTACATAAAATTAATATTGAAGGTTACGCATTGTGCAAAATGAAGGAATAAAAAGAGCTCAGTTGGATAAATTACTCTAGAGGGAACCATATGAGTGATGAAAAAACCTTTCGTGAGCTAAGCCAAAAAATTGATGAATTATCTATAAGGCTTGAAAAACTTAACCTTGCGGAATATCTCGAGGTTCTGCGAAATCCCAAAAGATTGCTTTATGTAAATTTTTTAGGCGGTATTGCCAGAGGTTTTGGAACAGCTATAGGATTTACCATTTTAGGTGCCTTTGTCATCTATATACTTCAGCGAATGGTGATTTTAAGATTACCTATTATAGGAACATTTATTGCAGATATAATAGAAATAGTCCAAAAACAGCTTGCGATTCGATAGTATGCTTAAACTAGTTAAGGAGGCCAATGCTTGCAACTCGAATATTTTAAAAGTGAGCTTAAAAAGCTAAAAACTAAGCTTGAAAAGCAAATGGATATCTTAATAAAGCGAGGCACTGAGCCTTTGAAAGAATCTGTAGGTGAGCTTTCAGGGTATGACAATCATCCTGCCGATTTAGGTGCCGAAACCTTTGAAAGGGCAAAAGACCTTGGCTTGAAAGGAAATGCAAAGGTCATGCTCATGAAAGTCAACCACGCGTTGGATAGAATAAACAATGGGACTTACGGGATATGTGAAAGATGTGGGGAAATTATTGAAGTGGAAAGATTAAAGGCTTTACCTTATACGACATTTTGCGTAGATTGCAAGACGTCGGAAGAAAAGCCGGGTGACCACAGCAGAAGGCCTCTTGAAGAGGAAGTGCTCAAGTATCCCTTTGGTAGAAGCTTTCTTGATGGTACTGACAAAACAGAGTATGACGGAGAAGATGCATGGCAAGATGTAGCACGGTACGGTACATCGAATGGTCCACAAGATATACCTGGAGCAGTGGATTATACCGAGACCTATGTAGATGGTAACGAGGAACGCGGAATAGTTGAAGAGTGTGATACTATAATAGATGAAGCAGATCCCGATGAAGATGATAAAAATGAACTCGGAAAATAGATGCCCTTATGGGGTATTTTTTTTGCATTGAAGTTTAAAACCAGGTATTATATAATTGAAAATAAACATAGAAATGAACCTTGGAGGTAACTATTTTGTATTTTATTATAACTATTTTAATTTTAGTTGCAGACATTATAACAAAGTATATGGTGCAACGTGCTATGGAGCCATATGAATCAATTCCGGTTTTGAAAAATATATTCCATATAACTTATGTACAAAATACAGGTGCAGCTTTTAGCATTTTAAAAGGCAAGACCCTTTTTTTTACTGTCGTTTCCTTTGCTGCTATACTGCTAATTGTATATATTCTAATAAAATATCCAATCAAAGAAAAGGTTTATGGAATTGTTATGGCTATGATTCTTGGGGGAGCTGTAGGAAACCTCATTGATAGGTTGAGATATGGGTATGTTGTGGATTTTTTGGATTTTCGAATTTGGCCAGTTTTTAACATAGCTGATTGCGCTATAGTTATAGGGGTTCTAATTTTAACGTATCTCATTACTTTTCATCCCGAGTTTCAAAGCCTGTACAGTAAAAACAGGAGGTAGATCTTGAACGGTAAACATGTATTTACAATAGCACAAGACGATGAAAAAAAACGATTGGACATTTTTTTGGTGGAAAAATTACAGCACTCCAGAAACTATTTAAAAAAGAGTATAGTAGAAGGTTGGGTAAGGGTAAATGGAACTGTTGTAAAGCCTAAGTATAAGTTGAAACAAAAAGATCAAATAACAGTTATTATTCCTCCTGTTTTACAGCCCTCTATAAGCCCTGAAGACATACCTTTAGATATTATTTTTGAAGATCAGGATATTATAGTGATAAATAAACCCAGAGGTATGGTGGTCTATCCTGCTCCGGGAAACTATTCGGGTACATTGCTAAATGCTTTACTTAATCATACCAAAAACTTATCAGCTAAAAGCGGCTTAATGCGGCCTGGTATAGTACATAGACTGGATAAGGATACTTCAGGTGTAATCGTTATAGCAAAAAGCGATATCGCATATATGAGCATTTCGAAACAACTTAAAAATCGAGAGGTTAAAAAAGTTTATCAGACTTTAGTATGGGGCCAGGTTCAGGAAGATGGGGCTACAATAACCGCTCCTATTGGAAGGCATCCTTTAAAACGAACAAAGATGCTAGTTGCTGCAAAAAACTCCAGGAAAGCCATTACGCATTTTTCGGTCTTAGAGAGATTTGATGAATTCACTTTGCTGGAAGTGACTATCGAAACAGGCAGAACACATCAAATACGGGTTCATATGAAATTTATCAATCATCCGATTGTCGGTGATCCGGTCTATTCGAGGAAAAAAACACCGTTTAAAATAAAAGGTCAAGCCCTTCACGCTTACAAACTTGGTTTTCGTCATCCTAATACCGATAAATATATGGAGTTTACTGCACCACTACCTGATGACATAATCTCCATATTGAATATTTTAAGAAACAGAAAAAGGGGGGTATGAAATGGAAGAAAAGGCACGTATAATGGATGAACAAGCTATTGATCGCGCTTTAATCAGGATTAGTCATGAAATCGTTGAAAAAAACAAGGGAGTAGAAAATTTGGCAATAGTAGGTATCAGGAGAAGAGGAGTCCCACTGGCCAGGAGACTGGCCGATTATATTTCTTCCATTGAAGAAGTGGTGGTTCCCGTAGGTATCTTAGATATAACCCTTTATCGCGATGATTTATCGAGTTTAGCTTCTCAGCCGGTAGTACACAAGACAGAAATACATTTTAACATTACCGACAAAAGGCTAATCTTGGTAGACGATGTGGTATATACCGGCAGGACCGCAAGGGCCGCTCTTGATGCCTTAGCGGATCTAGGTCGGGCTAAGACAATACAATTTGCGGTACTGATAGACCGAGGCCATCGTGAGCTGCCCATAAGACCGGATTTTGTTGGGAAAAATGTACCCACGTCAAGGGAAGAAATAGTAGAAGTGAGATTAAGTGAGGTGGACGGCGAAAATAATGTTGTGATATTAAAACGATAATTTTTCCACAATACTTTCTTCCGGTGTTACATAAATAGTTTTTTGATGATAATAGATGACAAAACCCGGCTTTGCCCCGGCTGGTTTTTTAACATGCCGGACAAGCGTATAATCTACCGGAACATTACTGCTATTTCGGCTTTTGCTAAAGTAAGCAGCTAAAATAGCGGCTTCTGTTAAAGTGGTTTCACTTACAGTTTTTCCGTGACTTTCAATTATCACGTGTGAGCCGGGAGTATCTTTGGCATGAAGCCAAGTATCATCAGGTTTTGACTTTTTAAAAGTAAGATTATCATTTTGCCTGTTATTTTTGCCGACACTAATTAAAGTATCATCGGAAGCCTTAAACCGTAGCGGTTCTGATGCTTGGTCTTTTTGAAGTTTCTTTCGGTGAGTTTTAATATAATTTTGGAATTCCAGCTCCTGCTGAATTTCTGATAAGTCTTCAGAAGTACGGCTGTGTTCTATATTTACAAGGGAACTTTCCAGATAATCAATTTCCATTAAAGTATTTTTTATTCTTGCTTCAATTATCTTTTTTGTCGATTGTAGCTTTTTATACCTTTTAAAATATATTTGAGCATTGTGAGCTGGGGATAACTTTTCATTTAATGGAATTAAAACTTCCTCATTGGAATTATAGAAGTTAGGCAGCTTGACATGACTTTGTCCCGGTTTCATACGATATATATTTGCAGATAAAATTTCACCCCATAATTTATATTTTTCTAAGTCTGAGGTTCTGCGCATCCTTTCTCTTAAATAGCCTAAGTTCTGTTTTAGCTTGTCTATTTGTTTTATTACTTGAGATTTTACATGTTTTTTAGTTGTATTTAAGGCCAAAACTTCATTTTTTCGTGAGAAGAAAAAGTCAATGGCACTGTTTATTGTAAAATCAGAAAGCTCCTGTTGTTTTTGATAAGAGTCCATTGGGAATATCCAAAAATCCATAGGCTCTTTAGTTCTATGGTTTAAATAGACATGGGGATTAAAGCGGTGTAGTATTAAATCCTCCCGAAGTTTTGCCAAAACCTTTGTTATTTTTTGTATTTCGCAATCATTGAGTGAGGAAATAGGCATTTTATGGTTCAATTTCGCTCTTAAGGCAGCTTCCTGAGCTGTAATTCCAGAAAATCCTGCAAAATTATCAAGAATCCATCGGCTCAAAGTCTTTTGGCTTTGCGATATGGACGCCTCCTTAATAGTAGACATAATATAATTATCATCAACCGATACCAAATCTATCTTATGCTCTAAAGGTGGATTAATGTATGTTTTTCCGGGGAGAATTTCCCTATAACGATTAACTTCGAAACTTATCCGCTTTATTGAATCTATTATGATATTCTTTTTTAAGTCCAGTAGTATTATATTGCTGTGCCTTCCCATAATTTCTGCGATCAATTTATATTCTGTAGGCTGCATGAACCCATCCATGTTGTATATTATTATTTCAACTATGCGGTCTAAACTTTTTTGTGAGATTGATACTATTTTACCTCCGACGAGATACTTTCTAAGCAGCATACAAAACATGGGAGGTGAAGATGGATTTTCCTCTGGTGTATCGGTTAAATGTATTCTGCAGTTTAACGAATCAGCTGATAGAAGTAGCCTGTATTCCCGGTGATTATGGCGGATAGAGAAAATAATTTCGTTTTTATCCGGTTGATAAATTTTACTTATTCGATTTCCCGTCAAGTATTGTTTTAACTCATAAATCGTACCGAATAATGCTATTCCGTCAAAGGGCATAACAAAACCTCCTTATTGTGTTTAAGTATAACATAAAATCAGGCTTTTTGAAGGTTTTACGGGTAAGATATTGTTGTTTTTAACATAATTAAATGATATAATAATTTGGACGATTACTGAGAAAACCAGGGTTATCCCTGGTTTAATGGATTTAGTATCTGCTATTTGCATAAAAGGAGCTTATTATGATTAAAAGTATGACTGGCTACGGCCGTGGTGAAAACTTGGGCAAATATCATTGGATTGCAGAGGTTCGTTCAGTAAATCACAGATTTTTGGAGATATTTGTCAGACTACCAAAACCTTGGCTTTTTTTAGAAGATAAGATAAAAAATCATATAAAGGGGAAAATAGCACGGGGTAGGGTTGATGTCTTTATTAACCTGTATGGTGAAAACCTTCCGGTGGATATAAAAATTGACAAAACCTTGGTTAACAATTACTATAGAAAATTGATGGAATTGAAAAGGGAAATCGGTTTTGAAGGGCCTATTTCCTTGTCATTACTTTCTTTGATGCCAAATATTTTCACCATGGAAGAAGATTCTTCCACAGAGCAAGAGCTATGGGAATCTTTAATGCCAGCCTTAAATGAAGCTGTTGAGAACTTGATTAAAATGCGGATAAAGGAAGGTGAAAATCTCTGGAAGGACTTAAATGCAAGACTTGAAATCATAAAAAATAAAACAGAACTTATAAATGAGCGAGCTGGAGCTGTTCCAGAAGAATATAAAAAAAGGCTCATGCACAATTTACAGCAACTTTGTAGTAATATTTCATTAGATCAGGAGAAAATTGAGGCAGAGGTGGTATTATTTGCAGAAAGAGCTAATATAACTGAAGAGATAGTTAGACTGCAAAGTCATCTTTCTCAGATGAAAGGATTGGTAGATTCAAACGAATCTATAGGCAAAAAAATGGATTTTATTGCTCAAGAGATGTTTCGTGAAACAAATACAATAGCGGCCAAGGCATCGGATTATGGTATCTCTAAAGAGGTTATTGAAATAAAAAGCGAACTTGAAAAAGTACGAGAACAAATTCAAAATATTGAGTAAAATATCAGGAGGTTTTAGCGTGGATATTAAACTTGTAAACATTGGATTCGGGAACATAGTATCAGCCAATCGCATTGTAGCTATAGTGAGTCCGGAATCGGCTCCTATAAAACGGATTATACAGGAAGCCCGTGATCGCGGAATGCTCATAGATGCTACATATGGTCGAAGAACCCGTGCAGTTATCATAACTGACAGTGATCATGTGGTCTTATCAGCAGTTCAGCCTGAAACAGTTGCCCATCGCCTAAGCAGTAATAAAAGCACAGTAGAAGAAGAGGAAGAAACCGGAGAGGAATAGAGGGATTTTCAATATGAGGGAACAGGGCATGTTATTTGTGGTATCAGGGCCTTCGGGAGTTGGTAAAGGGACACTGTGTGATATACTACTTGACAGGGTTGAAAATCTTTTTCTGTCTATATCTATTACTACAAGAACCCCAAGAGCCGGTGAGATTGATGGTGTCAACTATGTTTTTATGAGCCATAAAAGCTTTGAATATAAAATAAAAAAGGGACAATTCTTGGAATGGGCTAAAGTATATAATAACTATTATGGTACACCAAAAGACATAGTTGATAAAAAGCTCAGTGAAGGCGAAGATGTGATTCTTGAAATTGACATACAGGGTGCAGCTCAAGTTAAGCAGAACTGTCCTGAGGGGATTTTTATATTCATATCACCTCCGAGTATTGAAGAACTAAAAAAACGCATTATAAAAAGAGGCAGTGACAGTCAGGAATCCATCGAATATCGGGTAAAATGCGCGAAAGCGGAAATGGAAGCATCTTTTGATTACGACTATGTTGTAGTAAATGATGACCTGGATAAAGCAGCCTTGATGTTTCAGTCAATAGTTTTGGCTGAAAGGTGCAAAGTATCCAGAAATAAAAAAATACTTCAGGCGATCAAAGGAGGAAAGCGGTAATGATGTATCCGTCCATAGATTCTCTTACCGGCAAATATGACAGTAAATACACTATAGCTGTAGCGTCGGCCAAAAGAGCCCGTCAACTGGTAGAAGGTGCAAAAGAACTGGTGGATGTAAAAACAAAAAAGCCGGTTTCAGTAGCATTATTTGAGCTCGATGCTGAAAAGATAAAGATTGAGCAGGGTAAATCTTAAAAATAATGAGGTGTGCTATGCTTAAAGATAAGATGGTGGTACTGGGGGTTACTGGTAGTATAGCGGCATATAAGGCGGTGGAACTGGCGAGACTGCTAAAGAAAGCCGGTGCCCTTGTTCAGGTTATTATGACAAAGTCTGCATGTGAATTTATAAAGCCGCTGACTTTTCAGATTATATCCCAGAATCCGGTGATTACTGACATGTTTGAGAAGCCATCTTCTTGGAAAGTTGAACATGTAGCACTGGCCGACAAAGCCGATATTTTTCTGGTAGCACCCGCTACCGCTAATATTATTGCTAAGATTGCCGCAGGGGTAGCTGATGATATATTGACATCAACATTACTTGCTACTAAAGCTAAAACAATTGTTGTGCCTGCAATGAATGTAAACATGTATGAAAACATCATTACTCAGCGAAATATTGAATCTTTAATAGCAGCCGGCATCACTGTTTTGGAACCTGAAGAAGGTGAACTGGCTTGTGGATACAGCGGAAAAGGCAGGTTTCCGGAACCAAAGGATATTGTGGAACAGATTAAAATTATTTTGGGTAAAGAAGGTATTTTTAAGAACAAGAGATTTTTAATAACTGCTGGTCCCACCAGAGAACCAATTGATCCGGTAAGGTTTATCACTAATCACTCCTCGGGGAAGATGGGTTATGCTTTGGCTGAAAAGGCGATCCAGCGTGGAGCAGATGTTATTTTAATTTCCGGTCCGACAAAGCTTGCTCCTCCCTTGGGCTTATATAAGTATGTCTCTATTGAAACAGCTGAAGATATGTTTAATGCTGTTATGAAGTATTATCCTGAGGTTGATGTCATTATAAAATCGGCTGCTGTGGCTGATTTTTCACCTAAATATTGCGAGACCGAAAAAATAAAAAAGCAAGGCTTTAATATGAATATCAAGCTTAAGAAAAACCCCGATATCCTACAAGAATTGGGGGATAGTAAAAGACATCAAATACTGGTAGGCTTTGCGGCGGAAACCAGTAATGTTATAATAAATGCCCAAGAAAAAATGAAAAGAAAAAATCTTGATTTTATCGTGGTAAATGATCTCACGCAAGAAGGAGCAGGTTTTACCGAAGATACAAATATTGTAAAAATATTACATAAAGATGGCAAAATTGAAGAACTACCAAAGATGCTGAAAAAAGACCTTGCTGATGAAATTTTAGATAGGCTGTATTTATATATGCAAAACCGAAGGTTTTAGGGCTTTTATTTTTTTAAGGGGGAGGTTTTTTGATTATTACTGCTTCTGTGGCTGTGGATGTAAAACATCCTAGCGCCAAAAAAGAATATACCTATCTTGTTTCTGAGGATTTAGCCTCCTCGATGAATATAGGTGATTTGGTTTGTGTTCCTTTTAATAATATAAAGGTATTCGGTGTGGTTACCGAGCTTTTTAATTACATAGAAAAAACTGCAGATTACAAGCTTAAGGAAATTATAAGTAAAGAAGACGTGTCGCTTTCTGCGGAGCTTGTGGAATTATCAAGGGCACTGGCTAAGTACTATGGTACTCCGATTATAGACTTTTTAAAGCTCATGCTGCCACCGAAAGTGAGTATAAAAAAGGAATTAGTATACTTTGCATGCTCTACTGATAACAATATATCCAGTAGGGCATTTAATCAAAAACGAGTATTTGAATTTATAAAAAATAATGGCAATGTTACAGCACGCGATATATCAGAAAACTTAAAAATACCGATTTCGTCAATAAGGTCAGCCTTGACGGCTTTAACTAAAAAGGGAATAATCAGCAGAGATTATAGGGCAATTAGAAGAAAACCCATGTTGATAAGTGATGAGAAAAAACATGAACATATTAATTTAACCCTTGAACAACAAAACGCGTTAACTGCAATCACTAAGAATTTTCATGGCACAAAAAAAACCACTCTTATTTACGGTGTTACCGGCAGCGGGAAAACTGAAGTTTACATTCGAGCAATAGAGAGGATACTACTTAAAGGGAAAAAGGCTATTATGTTAGTCCCGGAGATTTCATTGACTCCGCAAATGCTATCTATATTTCGCAGGCGTTTCCCAGGGAGAACTGCTATTTTGCACAGCAGGCTTTCACAGGGAGAAAGATTTGATGAATGGCAAAGAATATATTCAGGTGAAGCATCTGTGGTATTGGGGGCAAGATCGGCTATATTTGCACCTATAAAAGATTTGGGCGTTATTATTATAGATGAAGAACATGAAACATCTTACAAAAACGGAGAGCACCCGTATTATGATGCGCGAACGGTTGCTAAATTCAGGACAAAAAAACAAAATGCCATGTTGATTTTGGGTAGTGCTACACCTTCAGTTGAATCCTTTTATAAAGCTGCTAAGGGAGAATATTTACTTGTTAAATTGACAAAAAGGATTTCAGGGAGACCGTTGCCCAAAATGGAAATAATAGATATGAAGGCAGAATTAAAGTCCGGCAACCGACATATTTTCAGTCGGAAGTTATTGGCAGGTATGAAGAAAGTATTGGAACATCATAAACAGGTAATACTTTTTTTAAATCGCAGGGGGCATTCAACATTTGTAATTTGCCGTGACTGTGGCTTTGTGTTAAAGTGCAAATACTGTGATATATCT
>CAZFME010000074.1:8092-10932 GCA_964520055.1 uncultured Clostridia bacterium | reverse complement strand
GTCTATACCTTCAACGGATGGTATAGAGAACGATTAGGTGAGAATAAAGTAGATGGAACATATACTGTCACTGAAGATATGACATGTTATGCAAATTGGAACACCGTTGACAAATTCTCTCTGGGCACCGAGAAAGACCCCTTTGTCATCAATTCCCTGGAGGTGCTCCGCCAGCTGGCATCTAAAGTGAACAATGGCAATAATTACGATGGCTGCTACTTTCAACTGGCAACGGATGTCGATTGGGATTTAAACGATTGGACTTCTATTGGAGCTATGGGCGAATTCTGTGGCAATTTCGACGGCAATGGTGTCACCATCAAACTTACGGGCTCATCAGGACTCTTTGGCATCCTTAGAAAGGCAAATATATACAACTTCACCTTGGTGGCGGATATTGAGGGCGGAGATTTCACCGGTGCTGTAGCCGGTGCGGTCTCTGGATCAAGTGGCCGCGATGATTCCAGTTTCAAGGACATCAAAGTTAAAGGTAGTGTAAGTGGCAACAACAAAGTTGGTGGCTTTGTGGGGCAGATAGATGCCAATGCCAACAGGTGGGTTGGCTATTATGATGTCATCGTCTCCTTTGAGAACTGCCACAACGCGGCAACGGTCACCGGCTCAGGCGAACGTGTGGGCGGTTTTGCGGGAAGCCATACCTCCTACAGTATTTATAAAAACTGCTCTAACTCCGGCAAGATCAGCGGTGATGGGGGAGTAGGCGGCCTAACCGGCTATGCACCGCTGGCCATTATTGAAGATACTCACAACTCTGGTGAAATTGTAGGCAGCGGGGTGAATGTCGGGGGACTCGTTGGAGGAATGGGGTTACATACACAGCAAGAAACAAACAGCAATGTAATAATCGCTCGGTCCTATAATACCGGGAAGGTAAGCGGTAGTAGTTATATAGGAGGCTTACTAGGTGGTAGTTTTAAGTTATATTGGGGCGGCACTGAAACCGGATGGGGCATGTATTTTACGGAGTGCTACAACACCGGGGACATCACAGGAAACGGTAATTATGTAGGAGGGCTTGCCGGCGAAACAAACCCACGTAAGAATGCGGTTTTTGAGGATTGCTATAACAGTGGCGAAATCAGTGGGAACAACTATACAGCGGGAATCTTCGGCGGCGCTGGTCAAGGGTCTACTGCTGTGAAAAACTGCTTCAATGAAGGTAAAATCATCGGGAGCGATTATGCGGCAGGAATATTTGGTCGTTCGAGCAGTGGAGGCACCACTGTGGAGGACTGCTACAATCTCGGCAGTGTTGAAGGCGCCAAGTATGCCGCTGGAATCTTCGGTTATTCGTACAGCGCAGATACCACTGTGAAAGACTCCTACAACAGGGGCGATATAAGTGGGAGCGAGTATATAGCTGGAATCTATGGCTCTATAGAAGAAGGTTCCGGGAGCAACGAGACTACAGCGACCTACTGTTATAGCTCCGGCAAAATTACTGGTACAGGCGGCGCCATTGCCGGAGGAAATTTTGAAAAGAACTTCAACTGTTACTATATAGAAGGTAACATCACAGCTCCCACCGATGCCGAGTACGCCGTTGCAAAGGCTTCAGAGGACTTTGCGCTGGGTGAAGTGGCGTACCTCCTCGATGGAGGAGAAGAGGAACACAGAAATATATGGACTCAAGATGAAGAAACCCGCCTACCAATACTGGGAACTCCTTCATACTACAAGATAGAATTAGAAAGCAATAAAGGTGGATCTATAGACATAGACGGATATACAAAGATGTTTGCATCCTCCGGTGAAGTAATTGAAGTAAATGTAACTTACCAAGATCATCCCAAAAACGATAACGATAATAATAATGATGAAAATGATAATAATGACGGCGAAGCGCAGTATGAGTATGTATTATATTCGCTCATAGTCAGTTTCGGTGATAAAGAGAATATAGATATAACTGATACTAAAAGCTTTACAATGCGTTCGACCGATGCACAAGTTACTGCTGTCTTTAAACCCCAGGAAGTAACTCCTATAGAACCACCTGTTCCTGAACCTACCCCTGAGCCTGAACCTGAGGAACCTAAAGAGTCAGATAAGGGCATAGGCGGTGGTGATGGTGCAGGTACTGAAACAGGTAAAGGTGAAAAGACCGGCGATGGCTATGACGACGGTGGAGGCGATGGTGATAGTGACGGTGAAGGCGATCCGAAGAGAGACGGGACCAGTGAGATTAAGCCAGTCAAGCCCATTGAAACTGATACTACTATCATAACTCCTCCATCTGCTCCTAAAGCAACTTCAGAGGAAATCGATATTGTTTCTCCCGCTGTTATTGATGTTGATGTGAAACAAGGACACGATGACCATCCAAAACAGGAACAGGATGAGCCTTCAAAGGCCAAGACCGAAAGTCTTACGACATCCGGCAGTCCAGGACCGGACATGGATGCAAAAGAGCCAAAGGAACCTGAAGAAGAGGAAGAGAAAATAAGGGTCTTTGAGATAGTGAAAAAGGCGATACATGAGAATCCTATATTGGCTGTAATAGTTATAGCGTCTGTAATAGGTTTGCTGTTAACGGGAGGGTTGAGGGCATATAGTACTATCAAAAGAAGAAGATGACCTACAATGCATTGTATAAAATAGTGAACAGTTGTTAAGCATGCACTGTAATTCGCAACAGTAGAATCAATAAAAGGACATCTGCAATAGAAAATCCCATTTGCAGATGTCCAGCCCATCTATATATTCATTGTCCTTATCGACGACTTTGATTGCAGTTGTGCTTATTAGGATATATCTTTTAAAGTAAATATAGTATATGTGGAGGAGACTAATGAAAATAAGAAAAACAAATCGGTTAT
>CAZFME010000074.1:165-7992 GCA_964520055.1 uncultured Clostridia bacterium | reverse complement strand
TAAATATAGTATATGTGGAGGAGACTAATGAAAATAAGAAAAACAAATCGGTTATTACCATTGCTGCTTGTAATGACAATGGTACTAAGCCTGATGGTCCTAATTGCAAATCCCAAGGTATATGCTGACAGTGAGGAAAGCGGGAAAAATGTAGATGATACTATTACTGTATGTGTTTCCATGGAAAAATTCACTTTAGGCCAGGGATACATTGTCGAGCCGACCCTGGTAAAGGTAAAAGAAGGTACATTGGCTTCAGTGGTGATTACAGACCTCCTGAAAGCTAGATACCCTGATATACCTCAGCCATGGAGGATGACCGGGAGCTTAGATAATTCCTTTTACTTGAGCGCTGTTTATAATCCAGATAGCGGTAAGCCGTCGATTCCTCAATTTATATTAGACCATGCTAAGGTTGATATAGACCGCTGCACAGAAGATTGGCTAGGTGAGTTTGATTACTATTCTATGAGTGGATGGATGTACTGTGTTAACGGTAAATTCCCAAATGTAGGGGCAGCCGCATGGCCCATGAAGGACGGCGAGGTCATGCGTTGGCAGTTCACTATTTATGGCTACGGTGCTGATTTGGGAGCTGATAACAAAGAATGGGGTACTCCGGATATTACTACTGTGGGAAATAAAGACAAACTCCTCTGGGAAGTGGCAAAGTGCAATGCTCTGTATGATAGAGCTCTGCTCGAAGAAAATGAGTACTATGTGGAAGCCCTGAGGGTGCTGCAGGATCTCGAGGTAAGCCAGGAAAAGGTGGACGCAGCTCTTACGGCATTAAAACAGAACGCCCCTTCTCCGACGAAATCGGCGAAAACGGCCAAAGATGCAGAGCATAAAGACCCCGTAGAAGTTGCCTTCGAGGACACAGCGGCCTACATCCACAAGACCGTTGCAGAACCCCAGGTAAGTTCCGTAGGTGGAGAGTGGGCGGTATTGGGCCTTGCCAGAAGCGGCTACCAGGTGCCGGAGCGGTACTATCAAGATTATTATTCCCGGGTAGAAAGTTATGTCAAGGCCAAGGAGGGCAACCTACACGACAAAAAATACACCGAATACTCGCGACTCATAGTGGCGTTGACCTCCATTGGCAAAGACCCAAGGAATGTGGCGGGGTATGATCTTCTAAAGCCCTTGGGGGACTACGATAAGACCATTTGGCAGGGGCTTAATGGGCCTATCTGGGCTCTCATAGCCTTAGATTCCGGGAATTATCCCATGCCTCAAAATCCGGAGGCTAAGACCCAGGCTACTAGGGAGATGTATATGAACAGTATTTTGGAGTGCCAGCTCCCTGATGGCGGCTTTTCTCTCTTTGGTGGCACAGCAGTGGCCTCCTCAGGAGACAATGTCTCGGACCCAGACATCACCGGCATGGCCCTCCAGGCCTTAGCTAAATACAAAGACCGGGAAGATGTGGCAAAGGTCATCGATGAGGCCCTCACCTGCATGTCGAAAAAGCAGGATGACAAGGGTGGATACTCTAGTTGGGAAACCGCCAACTCCGAGAGCGTAGTGCAGATCATCGTAGCTTTGACGGAGCTGGGGATTCCTTTGAATGATTCCCGGTTTGTAAAAAATGGCAACACTCTTTTAGATAACCTCATGAGATTTTACCAACCAGGCAAAGGCTTTTCACACACCCAAGGTGGCGATGGTAGTGATATGATGGCTACAGAACAGGCGTTTTACGGATTAGTAGCTGCTCGAAGGGCTAGGGATGGCAAGAGTAGCCTTTACAGGATGGAGGATGCCATAAAGGTGGCGGACCTTGAAGAAGATGCTATAAAAGCCGGGGAGGGACTTAAAAACAAGCACCCCGATGTGAAGGCCCAACCCATTGTCCACTTTGAAAAGACCTTTGAGGATACCAGCGGGGTCAATGCCCACACCCATCATGTGGCCATCGAAGCTCTGGCGGCGCGAGGTATCATCAGCGGTAAGACCGATACCACCTTTGACCCCGATGCCACCATGACCCGCGCAGAATTTGCCGCCATCGTGGTACGGGGCTTAGGCCTGATGCCCAAAACTAGCGATAAGTTCGCCGATGTACCAAAGGATGCTTGGTATGCCGGATATGTGGGCACCGCCAATGCCTATGGTATCGTCAAAGGTGTCACCGATGCCACCTTCAATCCCACGGGGGTCATCACTAGGGAAGAGGCGGCGGTGATGGTGGCTCGGGCGGCGGTGCTTTGTGGTATGGACGCCGAGATGGACCCCGGAGAAATCCGAGACATTTTAGCTCAATTTGGCGATTATGTTAAAACTTCGGAATGGTCGAGGTCATCCCTGGGCTTTTGCTATAGGGAGGACATCTTAAACCCGGCGGATTTAGATATTGGGGCAAAGGTGCCAATAAAGCGCTCCGAAATAGCCCAAATGATCTTCAACATGCTGGGGAGTGCAAATCTCCTGTAAGGAGGTATTTCAATGAAAATCACGAAAAAGCGAATCTTCATCACCTTAGCTATAGTGGCGGTGTTGGTGGGAACCTATTGGTGGGGAGGTAATGCACCGGGCCTTAGGGGATGGAAACCATCCCCTCCCACTCCGGTGCCGCCTCCCGCCTCGGTAGCGACACCGGAGATCCCGCCGGAGGACGAAAAGCCTGAAACTTTGCAGCCTGATGTAGCGTCAGCGGGGAATGAAGACCCCGAGGCGGAATTATCTGCTGAGCCGGAAAAGAACCCCGGCGAAAAGGTCCTGGCGCCGAGACCCGGATCCGATAAGGACCGACCCCTCACCGCCGAGGAAAAGCTGGCCCTAGCGGCGTCTCTGGCCGGAGGCAAATCCTCTGAGGGAGTAGAAAAGGGGTCTATCGAGTATTCCAAAAAAGTCGGTATGGTCATCGATGAAGCCACCGGCAAGGACAAATACCTCACCGACCCGGTGCCCGAAGGCAAACCCATACCGGTGGAGCCCCAGGACGCCGTCATAAATGATGAGGCTAATGCATGCACCCTATCAGTGCGCTGTGATACTATCCTTGACAACATCGATTGGCTTGATCCGGAGAAGGTGGAGCTAGTGCCCGAGGACGGAGTGATCTTTCCCGCTACTAAAGTGACTTTTTACGAAGGGGAAAGTGTCTTTAATGTGCTCCATAGGGAAATGAAGCAAAACAAGATTCACATGGAGTTTCAAAATACCCCCATGTACAATAGTGCCTATATCGAAGGGATCAACAACCTCTATGAATTTGACTGCGGTGAGCTTTCCGGTTGGATGTATAAGGTCAATAATTGGTTTCCCAATTATGGCTGTTCCCGATATCAACTCAAAGAAGGCGATGTGGTGGAATGGGTATATACTTGTGACCTCGGAGTAGATGTGGGCGGATATTATTCTATAGGAGGAGAATGATGACAGATGCCTTTTCTACCTATCATCCCGTGGTGAACTTCCTGTATTTTACTCTGGTACTATTGTTCTCCATGTTCTTCATGCACCCACTCTGTTTGGCAATTTCACTAGTGTGTGCCTTTAGCTACAATGTTTACTTAAAGGGCAAGAAGGCGGTAAGGTTTAGTGTTATCTACATGTTGCCTATGCTCATCGCCACCGCCCTCATCAACCCCACCTTCAATCACGAAGGAGGAACCATCCTTACATACCTACGCGATGGCAACCCCTTGACGTTGGAATCCATCACTTATGGCATCGTCGCCGCGACGATGTTCATCACCGTGATTTTTTGGTTTTCTTGTTACAATGCCGTGATGACATCAGATAAATTCGTATACCTCTTTGGCCGGGTAATCCCCGCCCTCTCGCTGGTGTTATCCATGGCACTGCGGTTTGTACCGCGGTTTAGGGCACAGCTTAAAGTTGTATCCAATGCACAAAAATGTATAGGCAGGGATGTATCCAATGGAAGCCTTTTGCAGCGGGCAAAAAACGGAATCAAGATCCTGTCCATTATGGTGACTTGGGCCCTGGAAAACGCCATTGAGACGGCGGACTCCATGAGGAGCCGGGGCTATGGTCTCCCTGGTCGTACTGCATTTTCTATATATCGATTCGACAGCCGAGATAAAAAGGCCATGGTCTTTCTCATATTCTGTGGGGGCTACATTCTGATAGGTTCCATGTTGGGAGGCATTTACTACCGATATTTCCCCACCATGAAGGGCGTGAAATTACAGGCTTACCCCATAAGCCTTTTTCTTTGTTATATGGCACTATGTATTTCGCCGCTGGCAATCAACCTTAGGGAGGACCGCAAATGGAAAGCTTTACAATCAGAAATTTGACCTTCTCCTACCCTGAGCAGGAAAAAATGATACTAGATGACATTTCCTTTTCAGTGGATCAGGGGGAATTCATTGCTCTATGTGGGCCTTCAGGTTGTGGTAAGACGACACTGCTAAGGCAGCTTAAGACAGTGCTTACCCCCCATGGAAGGAGAAGCGGGGAGATTTTCTTTGAAGGCAAGCCTTTACCGGATATAGACCAACGCACTCAAAGTGCTAAAATAGGGTTTGTAATGCAATCTCCCGACAATCAAATCGTAACCGACAAGGTCTGGCATGAACTGGCCTTCGGCCTGGAGAGCCTGGGCTTTGATACCCCCTCCATTCGCCGGCGGGTGGCGGAGATGGCATCCTTTTTTGGCATCCAAAATTGGTTTTATAAAAATGTTACCGAATTGTCCGGGGGGCAAAAACAGTTACTCAATCTTGCCTCCATAATGGTGATGCAACCATCTGCACTAATTTTAGACGAGCCTACCGGTCAACTCGACCCTATCGCAGCTGGAGAGTTTCTTACCACTGTAGGAAGGATAAATCGGGAACTAGGGATTACTGTCATCATGACAGAACACCGGTTAGAGGAAGTGCTGCCCCTGGCGGATAGAACACTGGTACTGGATCATGGCAAAATCATCTTAGATGAAACGCCAAAAGCAGTAGGTCAACAGCTCAAAGCAGAAAGCCATAGCATGTTTTTGGCTATGCCGGTGCCGATGCGGATATATGCCGGGGTCAAAAACGATTTGCCTTGTCCTATTACTGTGCGTGAGGGACGAGCTTGGCTGGACTGCCTTGCAAAGGAGCGAGAGCTTAGAGAGGCACCCATATCGTCCGTTCCGACCTATGAGCCACAAGATACTCCTGCTATAGAGTTTCAAGAGGTGTGGTTCCGCTATGAAAAAGATGCCCCAGATGTGCTGAAAGGCCTCTCTATGAAGGTCTACCCCGGTGAGTTTTTTGCTATATTGGGGGGGAACGGTACCGGCAAGACTACGGCCTTGTCAATGATTCCTGGGATAAACAAACCATACCGTGGGACTGTAAAAGTTCAGGGCCAACCATTGGATAAGATAAGTGACCGAGAACTTTTTCATAAAATGCTAGGTGTACTCCCACAAGACCCTAAAGCTCTTTTTGTAAAAAAGACCGTAGAGGAAGACCTTTTGGAAATGCTGTCAGGGCGAAAACTCTCACAAGAGGAAAAGATGGCTAAAGTTGATAAGATTTCAAAACTATGTCGTTTAGAGGAACTGCTCTCAATGCACCCCTATGACCTTTCCGGTGGTGAGCAGCAACGGGCAGCCCTAGCGAAGGTGCTACTCCTAGACCCCAAAATTCTGCTACTAGATGAACCCACCAAGGGTATGGATGGCGAGTTCAAACAGGTCTTTGCTCAGATCCTCCACGAACTGTCATATAAGGGTGTTACCATCATCATGGTGAGCCACGACATCGAGTTTTGTGCCCAATATGCCCATAGATGTGCTATGTTTTTCGATGGCAATATAGTAAGTTCGGACGAACCGCGGCGGTTCTTTTCCGGTAACAGCTTTTACACCACCGCCGCTAACCGCATGGCACGACACCATCTCCCCGAGGCAGTGACGGCAGAAGATGTGATCATCGCCTATGGCGGTGATGTAGTGCCTTTTGAAATAAAAAGGCCGAAAAAAGGCGATTTACCGGAGGAACCTTCCTTGGAGGAAACCGAGAAAGTCTCAGAGGAAAACTCTAGGCAACCCCGGTATAAAGGCAAGTTGATCCTAGCAGCTTTGGCCTTCTTTCTGGCAGGGGTCATTACAACCGGAGGCATTGGTGAAATATCCGGTATAATGTATGGTGGGGAGAGTGCCGTTTACCAACTTGGGAGTAAGACCATATGGCGGTATATGCTGGTCATCTTAACCACAGCTATAGGCCTTGTCTTCCTCTTTGATTTCTTACGCGGACCAAGACCTACTATAGAAAACGAACAGATGGCGGTGGAGAAACGATATCTTCCAAAACGCACCATAGCTGCCATGATGATGATCCTATTTGCCATACCACTGACGATATATATAGGGGTTTACTACCTTTACGACAGGAAATACTATTTCATTAGCCTGCTAATAATACTTGAGACCATGCTGCCTTTTGTGCTTATCTTTGAGAGTCGTAAACCACAGGCTCGGGAGCTTATCGTCATAGCGGTACTGTGCGCCATTGGTGTAGCAGGACGCAGTGCCTTTTTTATGTTGCCTCAATTCAAGCCGGTAGTGGCCATCGTTATCATCTCCGGTGTAGCCTTCGGCGGGGAAGCGGGGTTTTTAGTGGGAGCGGTGACAGGCTTCGTATCTAATATGTTCTTTGGCCAAGGACCTTGGACGCCCTGGCAGATGTTTGCCTTTGGTATTATAGGCTTTCTATCAGGGGTTCTTTTTCGCAAGGGACTACTCCGGCGAAACACCATAGCACTATGCACTTTTGGTGGGTTGGCCACATTTTTTATCTATGGAGGCATCATGAACCCCGCATCGGTAATCATGTTCCAGAGCCGCCCCAACTTGAAGATGTTCTTTATGGCGTATCTACGGGGAATCCCCTTTGACTTGGTCCACGCCACTGCCACCGTAGTCTTTCTGTGGGTTGGAGCCCAACCGATGCTAGAGAAACTTGATCGCATCAAAGTAAAATACGGGCTGATGGAGACTTAAAATTGAAAGAAAAATGAAAGTGTAATAAAATGAAGAGAGTTAATATACTGGAATTAGAAATACCGGCATTAAGTAATCAGAGTCAAAAACTCAATACAAAGAGGGGAGAATATCCGATGCTTATTAGAAAAATAGAGGAGTATTACTCTAAAGAGCACGATTTAAATTGTGCCGAAACAATTCTTTATGCAGCCAACGACGCATATAAGTTGGGGTTGGATAAGAATGCGTTGAAAATGGCTGCCGGTTTTGGAGGAGGTATGGGCATTGACAGTGTGTGCGGTGCATTGACAGGCGGTATAATGGTACTTGGGTTGCTTTTTGTAAAAGACAGGGCACATGAAAGTGATAGAATAAAGACTTTGGAAAAGGAGTTTTTGAGTCGATATAGGGATAAGATGGGAGATGTCAACTGCCCGCCGTTAAAAGAAAAGCACCATAACGATGAAGTTAGGTGTCTTAATGTTATAAAAGAAGCAGGGATTATTCTGGATGATATAGTTAAAAGAGAATTAAGCTGCTGAGAAGGCCGTCAAAGGATCTTTATCGTGAATAAAGGCTAATCAAATATTTTTTTTGGATAAAGACAGTCCGGCTGAAAGTGCCTTTACTAGACCAACTGATATAGCACTGTCTATCAAATGGTGTAAAAGAGTTCCGATACCTACCACCATGAAAGCTGTATAAAGGTTAAAACCGAAGGGAAGCACAACTAAGGCCTCACCTAAGGCATGAATTGGTGAGGTGAGAATCAAGGCTTTCTCGAAAGAGAGGCCTTTTTTTATCAATAAAGCACCAACCAGGCCAAAAATTACATGAATAAATGCCCGAGCAGCTACATGGGGACCCAAAATCAAGAG
>CAZFME010000074.1:0-155 GCA_964520055.1 uncultured Clostridia bacterium | reverse complement strand
CCCAGGGATGACCCTAATCCCACCATGACCGCCGCCGTAGGCCCGATTAACATTGATATCATAGAGGGAACATGGGATGCTAAAGTGGCAGAAAAGGGAGGAATATATATTTTTAGATACCCTCCAAAGGCAATAGGTATAAGTAATGATAAAGC
>CAZFME010000073.1:0-11162 GCA_964520055.1 uncultured Clostridia bacterium | reverse complement strand
CTCCCCGTCTTCGGAAAAAATCGGTTCTTTTCCGTTGAATTCACGGTTTTATCTTATGGACATAGGTATGACGCGGGGCCTATAGCCACCTGATTGCAAGAGAGAATCATCAGTCATATTCTCGATTCTCTCCTTTAGTATAAGCTAACATATATTGTATTTCAAAAATTGCAAAAAACAAGGGTTCACATCCTCAAGGATATAAAACAAACGCCGCAGAATATCTGCGGCGTTCTTGGCAATTCTAACTAAATCATACCATTGGTGTCAAGATCCAAGCTAAGGCAAATGCACTTAAAACACGAATTACCAAACCCACAAGGGCGGCCTGCATGGCTTCACTGCCGGAAAGGTCGGAGCTTTGTGCCCATACAGCGGGAATCTGAGCAAAAGGTATCTGCAGAGGCAGACCTGATGCAGCAAGGATAAATGAACCTATGGCAAAGCGTGTAGGCATAGTGCCTATAGTTTCCACAAGGGTATTCATCGCAAGTGTCGGTGCAACTAGAATTGATTGCATACCGGTTGCAGGATCAATGGATAGAGCAGTAAGAAAAGCAGACATTGCTGATTCAATGGCTCCCCAAACACCAATATATTCAAGCAATCCTATAATGGCGAAAACTACAACGACGGCCG
Organism: uncultured Clostridia bacterium; assembly: GCA_964520055.1. Taxonomy (GTDB): domain Bacteria; phylum Bacillota; class Thermosediminibacteria; order Thermosediminibacterales; family Tepidanaerobacteraceae; genus DUNY01. Next base: position 10,523 of record CAZFME010000073.1, on the reverse strand, counting down.
GTATCAATAGTAAGAACATTAATTCGGCACCTTCCCGAGCACCACTGAATACTGTGGCAAACATGGGAGTGGTAGGTGTGAAACGGGGCATCTCACTGATGTCTTTGTATTTAACGTCTCTGTAGATAGTCTTGCTGAGAAGGAAAGGTATCACGATAACAGGAAGCAGTATACCGATGATTACAATTGGGAATGCCCATATTCCTACCTTTGCGAAGGCTACCAAGCCCAGCATAAAGGTTGAGAAGGATTGCTGTGATTGAAACATGGTGGCAACGGCAATTTTTTGCTCGTCTTTTGTAGCCCCTGCTTTCTTTAGTGAAGGTCCGGTGATTCTTCCAGATGCATTTATATCTCCGAGTATATTATAAATAGCGGGAACGATGATTAATGGAGTTATTTTCATAACTTTTGCCAATGGAGTAAAAATACGCACCAAAGCATCGGTAAAACCAAGGCGTTCCAGGATACGTCCGGTCATAACGCTTAATATGATGGCAGTGCCGAGTGTGCCTGTGAGATAAACATTGACCACCGGTCCAACAGCTTTTTTCAACATTGCATCAAAACTACCGCCAATAATTTCAGGTTTAACAAAGAGAATAATAAGGGTAAGGGCTAAAAGAGACATGCCCACATATTCTATATTTGATATTGCACGGCCTTCATTTTTAATAACATCTTTTTCCTTAATAGCCACTAAAGGAACCTCCTTTAAATTTTAATTAAGATAATGAACGGAAAGGGATAAAACGATAACGAAAATGGTTAAAACGATAATACTAAGTACATGACACTGAAAATAACCACCTCCATTCATGGATGGTATTTGTTAAAAGTTTTTATTAATCTCGATTAAACCATCCTTTATAACTATGACAATGGATTCAGTATCAGTAAAGTCAAATACCGGCAATCCCTTGCAAAGGATAATATCTGCCTTCTTGAGAGTTTTAATTGAACCAATTTCAGCCTCAAGTCCCATAATCTTAGCTGCATTCGTCGTTATCATTTTAAGGCACTCAGTCTCATTCATTCCTTGCTGTTTGAGGTATTCAAAGGTAGGCTTACAGATTTTTAAAAAGTCTTTAGGCCCGACTATTTGCAACTTATCCATACCAAAAGCTTCAGGATGTACAGGTAAATATGAATCGGTGGCAATAGCCGTTGTCACTCCGGCATTTAATGAGTTGTAGATTTCCTCGGGAGTATTTGGCGCATTGCTTGTCCCACCATGTGGTGTAGCTACCAGATAAATGTTTTTTTGTGCCATTTCATCGAAATGTTCTGTTTTAGCTCCATGGCCATGATGAATAACATCTCCACCTGCATCTATGAAAAGCTGTATATTTTCTGCACCCTCTATGTGTGCACCTATTTTTTTACCCAAAGAATGGAATATATCAACAATTTTAAAAATATCTTCACTTTCAAGAATACGTTTTCCGCCGTTTGGCACAAGATGAGATGGTAAATTTGCCACCGTTGCAGTTATGAAGATATTTTCTCCTGGGAATTCGCTTTCAGCTGCAAGTTTTGCATAATGACAATCGTCTAAATCATCAAAGGTTAAAATGCTTCCAGGTCGTAATGATGAAGTATAAGCTAAAGGTTCGGTTCCTACACAGCATGTTCCAGTAGCAAATTTTATAGTTAAAACCGTATTCCTGGCAGCCTCCTTTAATACATGTATAGGAGTTGATAAAACCGGATGTCCCAAGTGATGATCACCAATTGTGGTTACTCCGCTTTTCAAACAGTCAAGAAAGTTTGATACAGCGGCCATTTTTTGAGATTTACCTCTGACTTGGTGAACTCCCTCTGTGGCATATTCACATAAATGTGTGTGACAGTCCACCAGTCCTGGCATTACGACCAGTCCGGTAGCATCAATTACTTCACGGGCGTCAAGCTTTTCGGCCAGATCATTATCTACAATATCTACGATAATCCCATCTTTAACCAATACGGATTTATATTGCTCCTCCGGCGAATCCAAGGTCAGCACTCGTCCGTTTTTAATGATCAAATCAAGCAACAGAATCACCCCAAATACACATTATCTCTTGTCATTGATAAGATAGTTTTCGGTGATAAACTTGGCGTATTCCTTAATATTGGGAGAACCGAAGTCTTTAAGCGGTATGGAGCATATTCTCTCTCTAAAAAGCACAATTTCGATATCTTCCGGCAAGTAATGTCTTAGGGCATATGCCAGAGGTAGTCCATTTTCAAAGATTTCCAAAGCATGGGAATTACCACAAATAAAGTTTAGCTCTAACTCCTCAGCTTTTTTCACTAGAGCGCTATCCTTTTTTACACGGCTGATGGTAGCTAGGACGGTATCAATTTCAGGATGTTCATTTTTGGCCTTTATAAGGTGTTCCGCTGTAAATCCGGTATGGGGGAAAATATGAAGAACGGTATTCACCGGACTGTCGATTGACCCCAACAGGATTTCCCCTTGCAGTGCCGTTGCCGAGTCTTTCATGTCAGCACAATTAAAATGTGCTCTTTCCACTCCCATTATCTGCTGTTCTTTTTCCATGTCCATCATTTTGTTTAAACGATCCAGAATATCGCCTAAAGTTTTAACTTCATCCAGGGTTTTACCTACATACAGGATATTTCCGGGTATTCCTCCATATCTTATATCAACACGAAAAGGCTTATGGCCGTGAATGTAAGAGATACCTGGATGCAAACCGTGAAAAGCTTCGTGCAGTTCAAAAACCGCCACATTGTACAAATCCAGATAATAATTCAAGGTTACACCGCCGGAGTTGGCAGCATCAGCAATGGGGTGATGAGCCACTATGGCATCTACACCTGTAGCGCCGGCTAATTCAATATTTCCCTCGGTAAGGGTCATAGTAACGGCAATTTTTTTAATTTCGGCTTCTGGGTTACCATAGACAAGACCGGGGGTTTCCATTACCGATTTTCCCGGAATATTCGATGACTTCATTACAACAAACGGATTCTTGCCGGTAAAAACATCACCAAGGTCCTTAACTACCCTCCCTCCCGTAATATCGTCCAGTACATGAATTAATTCTTTTACCTTCATAAAAAGATCCTCCTTTTTTGTACATCATTTAATGTTATAACAAAACCTCAAAGTTACTGAAAAAATTGAGGGTTTTTACCTTGCTTCCAAAAGCGGTCCCTACAAGTTTGAAGACATTATTATTCCGTATCATCATTGTTATCTGTCTAATCTTTGAAAGATATTTTCTATAGCTACAAGTTACATTCCTTGAATTATCTGAACAATTAAGAGAGTATTGTCATTTTATACCAAGGATTCCAGAGTCTGCTCCTTTCTCGAGGTTTAAGGATAAAATCGGTCCAGAAGGATTAATTCGTAAACTTTATTTGCATTAAACATCTTTGATGATTGGGATATAAGCTTAAGGCTGAGCTTGTCGTATTTACCTCCCCCCTCATCAATGATGAGCTATATATGATACTTCGACATTTATAACGAAAATCCTCCCATAATTTTATATTTTTATAAAATATTGTTAAAGCGTACTTTTCCGAAATTGTAACCATTATATTTCTATTTATAATATCTTTTATAACTAGTGTAGCAAACCTTTTTTCCGTTTGATAAAACTGTACAAATAGAGGCCGTCAAATAAATACCTCTCAAAGAGAAAATTATACTACCATTCTATGTATAAGAAAATAGCATAACAGTTCACTTGAAGGTATTTATTTGACGGCCTCGAACTATCCTTCCGGATCTTCCTTATCCAGTCAAATATAAAATTGTTCGCAATTACCAACATAATAATATATAATTCATACAGTTTTGTCAAGGGTTTTTAAAAAAAAATCTTCGACCGGCAAAACAGTGATTATAATCGTGCCTGCTAATTGATTTACAGGGTCATAATCCTTTAATATGGTTCGGATTTTTAATTGAAATTTATCCTCAAAATTTTTTTTAAATCTAATCTTAAATTCATTGAGCAGGGCCAAATCCATCAACCTAGCCGTAAAGGCATCTTTTTCATCAATATGTCTCAATACGGAAATCCTTCGATTTAATGCTATTATAATAATCTTATCTCCGATAATGTCTATTTTCTGCCAATCCAGACCCCTGCTGTACATTTCTTCGTTAACCTGATTGTTTATCTTAATGACTTCTTGCTTAAAATCGCCAATACTTTTCAAAACCTCATCTCCTTTACATAATATAGTATACTTATCAGTTTATGGGTTATATTCTATAAATAAAAAATATTTCCTTCTATTAAGAAAATATTTTAAAATAAGATGTAACAACTGTACGGGTTAGTGAATATCATGGAATGAACCGGTAAAATTTCGAGGAGGGGATCTTAAAAAATGCAGATAGTAATTGAGCTTTACGTACAAAGGGCATTGTTTATCATGGATAATCATTATGTGAGGTTAAAAATTAAAAGCAATGAAAAAATACTGGAGGAAAGTTGTTCCGAAGATGTTTTTGGATTTTTCGGTACGATAATTGAAGGAAAAAGGTTTGCTGCTATAGGAAGAAAAAGGAAGTATGACCATAATCATTTAATGGGGAGAATTTTTGATGCTGATCCTGCAGCACCTATAAATTTTTTATTTATAGACCCGGAGGATGATATAAAGCTTATTTTAGAAACAAATATTTGGCTGGACCCGGGAATAATGGTGCAAGATGTTACACTGAAAATACGTTCTGATAAACAGAAGCTTGACATTCCTTTAAACAGGCCTGATGTCAAAATGGATTGGTCAAGTCGAGGAACTTTTGCAATTGATATAAGCGAATTCATAAAAGAGCTGAACGCTGAAAGAATAAAACTATAAAAAAATACGCCCTGTGCACAAAGCAGGGCAATTTTTTATGCTAAAAAGCAAAGATGGATAATATAAGGGCAAATTTACAATAATATTAGTGCATGAAAAGGTAAATAATAGATACAGCTGTTTTATGTTTTATTTAAAGATTTTTTAATGAAATATGATTTTGAGTAAAGGAGAAATGCAAATGAATATTGCCATATTATCCACCTATTTTCCGCGGGAATGTGGAATAGCCTCTTTTTCAAAAGATCTTAGAAACAATTTGATATCATGGGGCGAGAGCGTATCAATTTTGGCTATAAGTGACAAAAATGGTTCATACAATTACCCCCTTGAAGTGGTTTTTGATGTAGAAGAGGATAAGAGAGATGACTATGCTATTGCAGCACAATTTGTCAACACTACGGATATAGACTTGGTCTTTGTGGAGCATGAGTACGGGATTTTTGGCGGAAGTGACGGTGCTTTCGTACTGGATTTTGTTGAGAACCTGGAAAAGCCGTTTATACTAAATACCCATACGGTTTTGCCTTCACCGGATTTTCACAAGCGGAGGATACTGTCAAAACTTGGGCAAAGATCAATGGCTGTCATATGTATGACTCATCGCTCTGCAGAGCTCTTAAACAGAGTATATAGTATTCCTCACAATAAACTCTTTATGGTTCATCATGGAGTGCCAATATTCGAAGAAAAGCCCGGTGACGTCATAAAAAAGGCCTATGATATTGATAATCGGCCGTTGGTGGTTACTTTTGGATTTTTAGGCCCGGGTAAAGGCATTGAACTAGGAATTAAAGCCATATCATACTTAAAAGATAAATATCCAGACATTATTTATTTGGTGGCGGGAGAGACTCACCCGAAATTAAGAAAGAAAATGGGGGAGGCTTACAGGGAATCTCTTGTGGATTTAATACAGACTTTGGAAGTGGACGATAATATAAAATTTATCAATAAATACCTCAGCCTTGAAGAATTGGGCGAAGTACTTTATATGGCTGATGTTTATCTTACTCCATATCCCCATCGCCATCAGGCTGTAAGCGGAACTCTGTCCTATGCCATAGGTTGCGGCAGAGCTATCGTCTCCACTCCCTATGATTATGCTTTGGAAGTCCTGGCTGATGGCAGGGGCCTTATAGCAACTGATGCAAATCCTGAAGAATTGGCATCCTTGATAGATATGATTTTATCTAACTCACAGCTGAAAGAACAGCTGGAAAAAAAGGCTGATAAATTGGGGAAAACCATGACATGGCCTCAAGTAGGCAAAAGATATACAAATATAATAGAAAACATCATGCAGACTGAGGCTGAAAGGAAGGTGTTCTAGTGTGTACGCCCATTTCAAGCATATGACTGATTCAACTGGGATTATTCAATTCTGTGATATATCAAATCCCCTCCGTGAAAGCGGTTATACGGTAGATGACAATGCACGGGCACTGATTGTGGCCATAGGTATGGAAGAGTTGGAGCGTGAAAGACTGATAAAAACCTATATCAGATTTTTACAAGAAGCTCAAACCTCTGATGGAACATGGCAAAATTTGAAAGTTCATGATAAATACTATACAGTGATCAATTCCGAGGATAGTATTGGCCGGGGCATACTTGCGGCAAGTTATGCTGTGGACTGCAACATAGCTGAAGTCCGGAATGCTGCCTATAAAATGTTAAAAAGAGTGCTGCCAAAGGCTGTAAACGTCAATTCCCCTCGAGCTGTGTCTTACGTACTGTTGGGGATCATAAATATCATAGATTATTTGGGAGATATAGATCTGATGCCACAGGCAAAACATCTGGCATACAAACTTATAAGACTTTATGACTTGAGCCGCAGTTTTGAGTGGCACTGGTTTGAGGACAGGCTCACGTATTGTAATGCCGTGCTGCCACATGCCCTATTCGGTTTTTATGTGATAAGCAAAGATGCAAAAGTTTTAAAGGTAGCCAGGAATACATTGGATTTTCTTACGAACTCCCTATTTCAGAAGGGGTATCTTAACATCGTCGGCAATCAGGGATGGTGGATCAAAAGAAGCCAGATGCCTCCTTATGATCAACAACCTGTGGATGCAGCGTCAGTAACCCTAGCCTGTCTACAGGCGTTTGTGGTCACTGGCGAAAAAGAGTATATAGAAATGGCCCAAAAAGCATATGATTGGTACTGGGGGAAAAATCTCAATAATCTTCCTTTATACAACGAAAACACCCAAGGCTGTCATGATGCTCTTGTTCCATATGGGGTGAATTTAAATCAGGGTGCGGAAGCTGTTATATCATTCTTAATGGCACACCAGGTTTTGCGAGATGTCAAAGTAAGAAAACAAGGGATATTGATTCCAGCAGTATAGGAGGGGCTTGGTTGGGGCATATTGAAGTGCTTTTTGAAGAAATTATGGACCGGGTAAAAGCAAAACTTGAGACAGTAACGGAAATTGATGTGGTTATAGGTATTCCTTTTTACAACGAAGGAGATACCCTAAAAGATATTATTACAATTGCAAAAAACAGTTTGAAGGCAAAAAGCCGGAAGTTGATTGTTTGTGTTGGCGATCCGGCAGGTGAAGAAGCCCTGGAAATCATAAAAGAAAATTACGGCAATGAGATTGTCAGCTTTTTGATGCCTCCTGGTGTTAACGGGCGGGGGTATAGTATTAGGGCTATACTGGAACTTGCCCGCTTTTTTGAATCAGATGCGGTACTTTTAGAAGCGGATCTGAAAAGCCATGAGGATCAGGGAATTAAACCCGATTGGGTAGACCGGTTGGTAACTCCTGTTTTTGAGGATTATGACATGGCGATGGCTTGTTTTAGGAGGCATCCTTTTGAAGATATTATCGGCAATATATTGGTTTCACCGGTAATTGCCGCACTTTATGAAACAAAGTTCAAGGATTCTCTGAGCGGTGTTTTTGCAATTGCCCACGATTTGGTGGAGGAGTTTTGCTCAGAATTTGATCAAAATAGCGAATATCTGGGCGGTTATGGCATCAACCCTTGGATTATCACGACTGCTTTGAAATGGGGCAAGAGAATATGTGAGGTCAATCTTGGTGCAAAATTGTCTCCCGTATCCCTCGGCAAAAAGTATGTTGTTACAAAGGAAATGCTAAGGGTTTTGTTTCAATGTATAAAAAGGGATGAGGATGTATGGCTCAAAGATTCACAAATTATCAAAACTCTTGATGTATACGGTGGTGAGTATAAAGATATACCTCTAAAAGTAGATTATTGTTATAAGGAGTTTTTAGATTCATTTATCGAAGGAATATGTCATTATAATAATCTTTTACAAAAAATTTTTAATGAAGATATGTTACAGCATATTGAATCTATGATAAAACCGAATGTATTTCCGAATTATGTACCAAAGGTATGGGCTCAGATAACTTATGAAGTTATATTGGCTTGCAATTTTAACTCGGAAATACTTCCGGAAGATATGCTAGAAGTACTTCTGGCCATATATTACGGAATGACTGCGTCCTTGATAAAAGAAATGGATGAGACGAAAAAAGTTTTGGGTGATTTGAATATTGATGCGGATACAGTCATTTCAGCTCAAATTGAGGCTGCTTATAAAAAAACAATGATGGCATTTATAGAAAACAAACTCATTTTTTTAAAGAATTGGCGTCAGAAGGTCGATGAAACAAGTCCTGTGTTGACCCCACTGGATTATCTTGAATTTATTCCGGGAGTACCGATTGTGCTTCCTAAAAAGCTACGTGGAACAGGTCAACGTCAGGTTATGACAGGAGAGGTTTTCAAAAGACTTCAGAGAAAATACAATAATGCTTTTAAGGCTTTTTTAAGGACACTAAATCTTGATTACAACTTGCCTTCAGAGGTTATTGGGCGACGCTTAACTGAATTTATGGCAGAGCTTGAGAATACCATCAATGGTTTATGCCCAGGAGATTTATATAGTGTAGAAGGCACAGGCGATGTGGTAGAATATATATTTCGTATCATTCCCCATAATAAGGTCCTAGCCGTAAAATGGCAGATCCTTAGAAAATTGTTATATGAGTACCCTCCGGGAAATTTGATTTTAAGAATGGGTTTCAGGAGCTTGAGAGAACTTCTTGAAAACATGGATGAACGGGAGATTCTTACCCTGGCTTCATTCACCGAGGATAAAGATTACTTTGATCGAATTTTCTACTGGCTCAAGGATAATTTGAGACCTGACAGTTTTGAAAAAGTAAAAATTTTACCTATGGTGGTCAATCGAAATAACTTTCACGGCTCCGGTGAACTACGGGAGATATCAGATTTAAATCGCTTGACAGCCCGTATCCCTGTAATGAATTTGGGAAAAGGGATGGGGGGCAGCTACCCTAAGCTCAGGTATTTTACACGGATAACCAAGAGCATAGTCGAAGCCGAGCATTTTTCAGGACTTTGGAAGACCTATACCCGGGAGCGCAAAGAAGTTGGGCGAAAATTCGTCAATTCTATTTTAGGTCATTATGGAAAGGCCATGTTTTCCGCCCATCATATCTTTGAAAACTGGCATCATAGAGTGCTGGTTGCAAAACTGCAAACAATTGTCGATACACTTCGGCGGGAATATAAGGACAAGGCTGCCGAGAATATTGATGCGATGGCCAAAGGGTATGGTCTCAGCCTAGTATTAAATGATGGCACCTTTATGCCGTGTTCTGCATGGACTTGGGCCAGTTTCAGCTTTAAAGGTGGAGATGGGATACCTACACCTCTCTTTTTACATGTGGAGAGGGATTGGTTTAACCATGATTTGCTTGAAGAAATCTACAAAGAAATGGGATATAATGCCGGAGAAATCCTACAGCAAGTGTTTCAATATATTAGTCAAGGTCGTGAAAGTATTGATTTGGCAAATGTTTTATTAGGAGTAAAACCTCATCGGGAAGAAGTAGTAATTCAGGAACTGGATTACTGGCCTAAGGCAGAAATTTTAAAGCGCTACAGTGAAATGCCTATACTTACACCCATAAAAGAGCACCGGTGGGAAAACCGTTTTGTACTCAATACGGCTTCACTAAGAATAAAAGACAAGGTATACTTGCTATACAGAGCTTTTGGCGAAGATGGGATTTCCCGAATTGGCCTTGCAATTTCTGATGGCTATAAAATAATTGAAAGATTAAAAGACCCTATATTCGTCCCTGAACTCCGAGAAGAAAAGAGGGGCTGTGAAGATCCTAGGACGGTCATAGTTGATGATGAAATATTCATGCTCTATACTGCTTACGACGGCGTGGTTGCCCAGATTGCCGCAGCTTCCATTTCCGTTGCAGATTTTCTTGATAGGAAATACAATCGCTGGAAAAGGAGAGGCCTTGCATTTCCGGGATTGTGGGATAAGGATGCCATATTGTTCCCGGAAAAAATCGATGACAAATATGTCATATATCACCGCATCGAACCCAGTATATGGATAGCATATTCCGAGAAGTTGGCCTTTCCCTGGCCTCGCAACGGTCACAAGATAATAATGGGGCCTCGTTCGGGGATGATGTGGGATTCTCTAAAGATAGGAGCTGGTGCACAACCTATAAAAACCCGTTACGGTTGGCTGCTTATATACCATGGAGTAGACCAAGATATGGTATATCGCTTGGGAGTTATGCTGGCTGATTTAAAAGATCCAGGCCGCCTTTTGTACCGATCACCCAACCCTACATTATCTC
>CAZFME010000072.1:10945-11199 GCA_964520055.1 uncultured Clostridia bacterium | reverse complement strand
AGAAATTGTATCACCACCGTTTGCAAGAAGTTTATTAATTGGAGCGACTGCTGTTTATGTACATGGAAAAATAGAAGAAACAAATTAAAACACAGGAGGGCAATGTAAATGAACGATAAAAAAGGGTCTATTAAAAGATACCTAGGGAAGATAGAAGTGGATATGCGTGACGGAAGAGCGATTGGGGCGATGGTCGATGGACTCACCAATGCAGGATTCGAGGTCATAACATACCCCCACGAAGATAAGCATGG
>CAZFME010000072.1:0-10935 GCA_964520055.1 uncultured Clostridia bacterium | reverse complement strand
CCTTGCAACATCTGTAGAAGAAGGCAAGCTGCAGTGCTATGCGATATGCCAGTGGGCACTGCTAAAACCTTGCACGTGAGAATGAAAAACGGTATGACAGATTATGAAAACAGCTTTAAGAGATATACGATAACTTGTGATAGGCAAGTATGCGAAAAATGTGCAGTTGTAGTTAATTCTAACTTTCACTTTTGCAAAAGATGCTATCCAAAATTAAAATAGCTGTAATAACAAGGGAGGGAAATAAGGTGCAGTACTTTACAAGGATAACAGGGATAAGGGAGACGGACAACGGTACTGACCTTATTGTCACTATCCCGGGGGAAAAGCTAGGCAGGAGCATATCGAAATACAAGGTGCCGGGAATAGACGGCATAGAAGCAGAGCTTAAGCTAAACGATGGCCGAACAATCACTATAGACCAAAGAAAGAAAATCTATGCAACTATAAGAGACATATCTTCATCCATAGGAGATGATCCCGACTACCTTAAGGAATATTTAAAATATGATTACTGTGCTGCAACGGGAGAAGAACCATTCTCCCTTTCTAATTGTAGTATAAGTACAGCCAGAAGCTTCATAAACCACATAATAGATTTTATATTAAAGTGGGACATACCGTTGACGGGAATAGCACTAGACAGGACTGACGATATAGACAAGTACTTATACCTATGTATCAAATACAGGAAGTGTTGCATAACAGGGAAACAAGGAGCAGATATTCACCACTGTGAAGGTTCAAGGGTAGGAGTAGGAAGAAATAGAAAGAAAATAAGCCATAGGGGTCTGGAATTAATGGCCCTTTCAAGAGAGTGGCACACCAAAGTCCATGCTGAAGGTGAGAATGATATATTTGAGAAATACAAAATATACGGAGTAGCTATTGATGATGAAACCTTAAAGGACTTAGGGTTGGCACACAAAGATATAACTTAGGAGGGGTCATATGGACGAAATGAGCTATAGCCAAGTAGAAGGGATATTATACAATTACAAATTAATAAAGGCATCCATAGAAAATAATAAGTTAAAACTAGAAAACATAGAGCTTGAAGACCCAGAAGATGCTATGCCATCAACTTCTTATGGAGAACCAAGCTCTAAAACAAATAAGATAAATAGAGCTGTCGAAAATGCCGCTATGAGAAACATTGAAAAAAAAGAAAGAATAAAAAAGGAGTTAAATAGAAACATTAAAAGAGAAACTAATAAAATTAAAATAATAAACAATGCATTAACAGGGTTAAGCGAAATAGAAAAAAGCATAGTTACTATGTTTTACATAGAGGATAAAACTTGGATGCAAGTAGCAGATGAAATGAACTACTCCACAAGTTGGTGTCAAGAACTGAGATGCATGGCTATGGATAAAATACTGCTAATAATCAATGGAAATACTACAAGTGGGAGAAAAAAGGGAGAAAAGTAGGCGAAGAGAGGGGTTTGCTAGTGGAAGAATGTGGCATAATGGTAAATAGGAGATATTTCAACGAGCGATGTGCTAATAAGAGAGCATGTTGCTTTTTTATTGCAAAAAGAGTTGGAGGGAGGGGAATGGGCAGTGAAACAAACTGGTTAGAAATAAAGAAAGAGTACCTAAGAAGAACTGTGGATGGTGAGAAGGTAAATCTCTCCGAACTGGCAAAAGAATATGATGTAAAAGTCTCAACATTAAGGTCAAGAAAAAGCCGAGAGAGATGGGACGATTTCCTAAGAAACATTGCAACAAATATTGAAATGCAACGCAACACCGTTGCAACAGATATGGAAGGGAAAGGACAAGGCGAGAACAAACCCAGTGATAGCAAGGGTTCGAAAGCCGATACAGACACGAAAGCTAAGGAGAGGGCAAGAAGAGCCATAGGTCAACTGGGGAATAAAAATGCTATAGGCAATAAAGGTGGAGATGGAGCACCAAAGGGAAATAAAAGAGCTGAAAAGCATGGGTTTTATTCCAAACACCTCCCAGCAGAAACAATGGAGCTGTTTGACGACCTGGAGGAAATGAACCAGCTAGACCTGCTGTGGGATAGCATTAAATTAAAGTATGCTGCAATCATAAGAGCACAGTCCATCATGTTTGTGGAAGACCAGAACGATACAACGGAGCATTTAAGAAAGCACAAAGTCATTAAAGGAATGAGCCACACAGAGGAAAAGGAATGGGAGTTGCAATTTGCATGGGATAAATACGCAACGTTCCTACAAGCTCAATCAAGGGCCATGAGAGAGTTAAGAAGCTTAATCAAGTCCTATAATGAATTAGTTGATAGAGGAATGGCCACAAAAGAGCAGGAGCTAAGGGTTCAAAGACTGCAGCTTGAAATAGATAAAATAGGGGAAGAAACCGACAGGCCAATAAATATAACTATTGCCAGGAAGGGTGAGGGTAATGATAGTCAAGGAAGTTAACCCACACTTTGAAAGCTTTTTGTTCGATTGGGACCAGAAGTTTCAATTTTTAGTGGGCGGATACGGGTCATCTAAAAGTTATCATATAGGCTTAAAGGTACTACTTAAATTATTAGAAGAAAAAAGGACGGCACTGATAGTTAGGAATGTGTATGGGACCATTAAAGATAGTTGCTACAATTTATTAGAAGAGATAGCAGCCGACCTAGGGATTATGCGCGTGTTAAAGTTCGCTAAAAGCCCTATGGAAATAAGATTTACTAACGGATCTAAAATAATATTCAGGGGGCTTGATGATAAGGAGAAGCTAAAGTCTATTCATAATGTGTCGCTTATATGGCTGGAGGAGTGTAGCGAAGCCAAGTATGATGCCTTTAAAGAGTTAATAGGTAGGCTTAGGCACCCAAACTTAAAACTACACTTTATACTATCTACTAATCCTGTGGGTAAAGATAACTGGTCATACAGGCACTTCTTCAAAGATGAAGAAAAAGACATTTTAGTTTTAGATGATGAAGAGCTTTATAAGAAACGTACTATGGTAGTTGGAGATACATACTATCATCATAGCACTGCGGATGACAACTTGTTTTTGCCACAGAGTTATATAGAGCAGCTAGATGAAATGAAAGTGTATGACCCAGACTTATACAGGATAGCAAGGAGAGGTAGATTTGGTGTTAACGGCATAAAGGTATTGCCACAATTTGAAACTATATCCCACGATAAGGTTATGGGGCAGGTCAACATCATAGATGAGAGATTTAAAAGGGTAGGCATGGACTTTGGGTTTGTAGATTCCTACAATGCTGTCATCAGGATGGCCATAGACCATGTTAACAAATATTTATATATTTACTGGGAGTATTATAAAAATGATATGACCGATGACCAGACTGCCAAAGACTTAGAAGAGTTCAAGGATAGCAAAGAACTTATAATAGCTGATGGAGCAGAGCCTAAAACAATAAGATACTACCAGCAACAGGGGTTTAGAATGATTGCCGCTAAAAAAGGGCCAGGTAGCAGATTGCAAAACACCAAGAAAGTTAAGAGATTTAGAAAGATAATCTGCTCAAACAAATGCACGAACACAATTAGAGAATTAAAAAACTTGACCTACAAATTAGATAGGCAAGGTTACATTATACCAGACGAATTCAATATAGACCCTCATACATTTTCAGCAATATGGTATGCACTAGATGGCTATGAAGTGGCGGATATAAAAGAAAGATCAGGCGAAAGGCCTAAAGGGGTGAGAAGAAAATAATGAGCAAACAGAAAAGAAAATCAACTGGAAACCCAGGGTTTATAGATATCTTAAAAGAATCAGAAAATAAAATAGTAACAAGTACCAAGCAGCTAGAAAACTTTAATAATTTATATGGAGACATACTTCACCCTCCCTATGAACCTGAGGACCTACTTAGGATAGTAGAGGAAAGTTCTTATTTAAAGCAGCAGATCAGAGCCATGGCAACGAACATTGCTAAGTTCGGGCATGGAATAAAATTTAAAGATGATTTCGATTATGACAAGGAAGATGACCTAGAAATAAAAAAAGAAGCGGATAGGGAATGGGATAAGATAACCAGGCTATACAAATACATCAATCCTACTGAACCCTATAAAAAAGTAATAGAAAAAATGGTTATAGACAGAGAGTCAATAGGCTGGGGAGCAATAGAAGTAATGAGAGATGGTAAGGGAGAGGTCTCACATATAGAGTATGCTAGGGCGGCCAACATAAGGATGGCTAAGCTTAAGCCTGATGAAGGCAAGCCTGTAGAATTTAAAGTATTAGAAAAAGATGATACTGGGGAATATACAAGCCAAACTTATTACAAGAAGTTTAGGAAGTTTGTCCAAATAGTGGGAGGTAATAAGGTTTACTTCAAAGAATTTGGAGACCCTAGGAGCCTGGACTACAAGACAGGGGAGTACAAGGAAGGCATACAAGAAGGCGAAAGAGCAACGGAATTAGCATTCTTCCCTATCCATGATCCCACTACTGAATATGGAATACCTAGATGGACAGGAACTTTGGTAGATACTATAGGGAACAGGGCAAGTGAAATTCTCAATTTCTCCTACTTTGAATCTGGAACTATGCTACCTGCTGCTATAGTAGTGGATGGAGGTCAGCTTACAGAAGAAAGCATAGAGGCCATAAGAAGTGGCAAGGGTATAGGTAATGCCTTTAAGCTGCTATTACTTGAAACCGCACCATTTGAAGATGAGGAGTTTACTAGCCTGGACGATAAAAAGAACAGAGTATCAACTAAGATTGAAAAGTTAGCCGACACAATGAATAAAGATGCTATGTTTCAAGACTATCAAAAAAGTGCCAAAGAAAAAGCCAGAGATAGCTTTAGACTCCCTCCAATCTATACAGGGCAATCTTCGGATTACACTAGAGCAACAGCTGAGGTTGCTAGACAAATAGCAGAGGAACAGATATTTGAGCCTGAAAGGGAAGACATAGCCAGTATATTTAACACTATAATCAACAATGAATTAGGGATTAAGTATGTGGAAATGTACATGAAAGGCCCAGAGTTTGCTGATATAGCTGAAAAGTCCACAGCACTAGAACCTTACATCAAAGCGGGGGCAGTTACTCCCAATATGCTTATGGAACCATTAGGAAAGCTACTGAACAAGGATTTTGAGCCACTGCCTGATGATATAGGCAATATTCCAATAGAGCTACTCAAGCTAAGAATGGGAAATGCTGCCGAAGGGGGTAGCATAATAGAAAAGTCAGCTACGACAGAAACAATATTATTCGAAATGCTAGACGAAATTAAAGGATACCTAGGTGATGATCATGGATAAAAGGGATGTAGCCATCCAGATATACAAGTCAACTGACAAAGCATTAACTGAGCTTATCAAAGAGAGAACCAAGGAATATCTAAAAAAGCTAAAAGGGCAAGCGTGGTACAAAGTAGCTTTTGATGGAATAATAAACATATCCAAAGCAATACAAGAAGTGTTAATGAAATACAGTAAAAGATATGCCAAAGCAGTACAGGGCAAGAAAGAAAAAGAAGCCTATAAGGCAGTAGATGAAATCAGCAAGAGCCTTGCAATGGAACTAATTAAATTTTATGATGATAACTTTGGTAAAACTCTATTGGTGCAAGCAGCAGATAAAACTGCCAAAGAAATAGGGCTTAAGTACAGCTTTAATAGCTTTGATAAGGTCACGAGAGACTACCTAAAGAATAAAAAGATAAATTGGTCTAGACAGGTAGCTGAAACAACAGAAAAAAGGGTAAAGGAACTATTAGTAGAGGCCTTCGAGGAAGGTGCGGGTAGCTACGACATAGCAGAGTTGATTTATAACGATAATGTATTTTCCTACAATAGAGCTGAAGCCATAGCAAGGACTGAAATTATTGGAGCCTGTAATTATGCCGATTATACTATATACCAGATTGATGATGATGTTTATGCTAAAAAATGGAGTGCTACAGGAGACGAGAGGACTAGAGAGGCACATTCTATTGCAGATGGACAGATAGTATTAAAAGACAAACCTTTTATAGTAGGTGGAGAAAAAATGATGTATCCCTTAGACGGTTCACTAGGGGCTAGTGCTGGAAATATAATCAATTGTAGATGCACAATGCTTACACTAACAAAAGAGGAATATGAAAAGGAAATGAATGTGAGGAGGTGATATGCTTGGGAAAACAATTTGAAGTAAATATAACTAAGGTTGACGAAGTGAATAAGATTGTGGAAGGTGTAGTATACAGGCCATCCAAAGCCTTTGATAAAGATGGAAAGCCAACTGACCACATAGACACTCAAGGTGACTGGATGACAGAAGATGATGTTAAGAAAGCTTGCCACAACTTTTCTAAAAAGCTAGCTATAACTAAAGGCCAAGTAGTAGACAAGGGCCACAATGAGAAGGCAGGATATGGCCATGTGGTAGAAAACTATATTGCCAAAGTAGATATACCAGATATAAATGCAAAGGTAGGTGATTGGTGTGCAGCTATAGAGGTAACAGATGAAAAGACCTGGAAAGAGATAGGCAAGGGCAATATTACAGGCTTTTCTATAGGGGGTAAGGCAGTATATGAAAAGTAAAGAAAGGAGGATATTATGGCTAGAATGAAAGATGTGGATGTAGATTTTATATCCCTAGTCTCCAAAGGAGCTAATAAACAAAAAATACAGATTTACAAGGCAGATGAAGAACCTGAAAATCCCAACAATGAAGACATTGAAGAGGTAACAGGTTTTTTTAATGTCCTAAAGTCTTTTTTTACTAAAGAAGAGATAAAGGAAGAAGTAAAGGTGAAAGGTTTCAATGAAAGAATAACCACTAGGGAAGTCATGGACAACATTTGGAGAGTAAACGATACTCTGGTAAGTGTAATGAGAGATGTACTGGCTGGACCTGTAAAAGACAAGGAGACAGCCATAAGCACAGCTATAGACGAACATGGGGCCTACCTAAAGGCCAAGTTCAAAGGTATAAATGGCATCAAAAAAACAGATTTCTTAAACGATGAAGGAGGAATGGAAGATATGAAAAAAGAAGATTTACAGGAAATAATCAAGGAAGCTATAAGTCCTATAAATGAAAAAATAGAGGCTATAGAGAAGGAATTAAATCCTGAAACACCAGAGCCAGAAATTGAAACAAAGCAAGACGGAATAAGCAAGGAAGATATAACCAAGGCAGTTACAGATGCCCTAGCACCTCTAACAGAAAGGATTGAAAAGATAGAGAACCACAAGGGTATATCCAAGCAACTTGAAGGTGAAGGAGAAGAGGTAAAGAAAGAATCATCCAGTATATTCGCTGGAATCAATATATAAGGTTACTTTAATAAAGGAGGAAAAGATAATGAAGAATAAAATGAGCAATCAAGCAATGATTAAGAAAGGGGTAACATTAGCCACAGGCCAAACTGATGGTATGTTGAACCCTGAGCAGTCTAGGAAGTTTATGCAAATGGTATTTGACGACAGTTCCTTCCTGGGGGAACTAAGGCATGAAATGAGGGTTTCCACTAAAGGAACTATTGAGAAATTAGGGGTGGGCAGAAGAATCCTGAGAAAGAAAACAGAAGGTGCAGCACCTGCCACTGCCGATTTAGTCGAACCAGTATTATCTGCAGTTCCTTATTCTACTACAGACATAGTAGTAGGAGCAGAAATATCAGAAAAGTTTATAAGAGAAAATATTGAACGAGAAGGATTTGAAGATACCTTTATGGGTATGATAGCAGACCAGGTAAGGGTTGATATGCTTGATTTAGTTTTTAATGGTGATGAGTCGGACTCTTCTTCTGACGCTGACTTTTTAACCATCACTGATGGGTATTTAGTTCAACTGGTAGCAGGTTCCCATGAGCTAGATGCAGCAACCTTAGCAGGTGGAGATTTTACTGACGATATATTTACTGCTGCACTAAAAGTGCTACCAACTAAGTACTTCAACAGACAAAACTACAAATGGATAGCCAACACTAGAACCTATTTAACCTGGTTGGAATACCTGAAGCAAAAAGAAACAACAGCTGGAGACATGGCAATCTTAAACGGACAAAACCTAAACCCATTAGGAGTAGGTTGGAAAGAAGTACCTAACTTCCCAGATGGAAAGATCGTCCTAGCAGATCCTAAAAATCTAACTGTAGTTAATACCTATGATATCAAACTAAGAAAGACTACTGAAGGCAGGGATGCAGTCATGAAAGATATGCGTTACTATGCAATCCACATGGATGTAGACCCAATCATCATGGAGAAGGATGCTATTGTAGTAGTTAAGAATGTTCCCACAGTAGTAAGCCCATAGGAGTTGATGCAATTGAAGATAAAATTCATAGGAAGGGGTAGCTATTATGCTCACCCTTTCCATTTTACTGAAAAAAATAGGACCCATGAAGTAGATAAGAAATTAGGTAAGTATTTGCTTGAAGACAATAAGTTCGAGGAAATAAAAGAAAGCAAGAAGGAAGAAAAGATAGAAACTCAAAAGGAAGTAGAAGAAAAAGCTAGTAAGGAAAAAGAGAAATTTGAAAAGGCAAAAAAAGAAAGCAAGAAAACCACTGGTAAGAAGTAGGTGATTGTATGTATTTAACAGTAGAGGAAGTCAAGGAATCTGGAATAAGTGCCTTGAAAGATTTAGATGATGAATTTATAGAAAAAAGAATAGAGGCATTATCTGGCGTAATAGATGAATATTGCAATACCAGGTTTGAACCTACTGAAGTAGAATGGACCACTGATTTAAGAATAAGAGTCAAGACACTTAAAAAGCCACTATTATCAGTAGAGGAACTAAAGATACTAGACGATCCATTGGAAGAAAATGAGGGTTACTATGTGTACCCAGAGAAAAGCTTAATAGAGTTTGAAAATATACTAGATTATCAGAGAAGGAAGAAAGTTTTATACATTAAATATTTTTATGGACATGAAGAAGTCCCAGCTATAGTCAAAGAAGTTTTATTAGAACTATTAAAGGATAGCGTGGTTAGCTCAGATACAACATCTAGAATGAAGTCGGAAACGTGGGAAGATTACTCTTATACTTTATCAGATACTAGTGAAACTAGGGCTAGTATATTATCTATGCTGGATAAATTCATAGAAGACAGCACTGAATATATAGAGAGTAGCTCCAATAAGATTAGTGCTATGCTCTTGTAGGGGGTGGCTTATGTATAGCAATGGCTTAATTCATAGAGTGGATATACATCCCATGGAAAGGAACACCTCCAATAGGACATCTAAGAGTCAAATGAAGGCCGATGTGGCCACTATGGAAGATATAGCTTGTAGAATTGTCAAGGATGAAAAGATTATGTTCCATCCTGACATTATCCTGAAAGTCGGTGATGTGATAAGGGATGCTAGAACAAATAAAGAATACATGGTTGAAGATGAATATATAGCAAACAACTTCAAGATTCATCATAGAACCTATAAGGTGAAAAGGAAGGTAGTATAGATGGCTGATAACTATTTTAAAATAGTAGTAAATCAGGATCAACTAGACAGGTTATTTAAGAAGTATGGGGAAGACTTAACAGAAAAAGCTATAAGAGTGACTACTAAATACACTAACAAGATAGCAAATGAAGCTAAGGAAATTATAGACGACTATAGATACAGGGATACGGGTAGGCTAATCAATTCGATTAAGCCTTCTATCCATGCCTATGTCGATAAAATAGTTGGGGAAGTCAATGCTGGAACTAAATATGCTAAATTTATTCATGATGGAGCCAAACACCCAACACCAGGCAGTGAAGAAACAGAAAGATTCTTTGTACCATTTAGAGTCGCACCAAGTTTATACAAGTGGGCGAAACGGAATAAGGTCATTGAAACCATAGATGGTGTTGATAGATTGGTTAGTACAGGCCAAATGGTATATCCAAATAAGGGTGGGTTATTAGTCCACATAGCACCAACTAAGTATTTTGAAAAACCATTTAATAAGTATAAAGAGCAATTTATACAAGAAATATCAGAGATTGTAGGTGAATAAATGAAGAATTACTTTTATACAACAGAAATTGCTAAGGTAATAAAGGGATTGTTAGACGATAAGCTACCTATTGATGAAATTAAAAATATATCTGTAGGTGATTTTACTGTATTACCTGCACCTGATAAGTTAGATGAATATCTTCCAGCTGTAATTATAAATTTATCTGACAATGATGTAGTAGATAGTAATATTGCCCTAGATATATACACCCAACAATATACCTACGATATCCACTTGATCTATCCATATAAATTCAAGGAATTTGAAGATACTCCAGTGGAAGCTATTAAGAAAGCTGAAATGGTAGCAAATATTTTAATGAATTACAAAACATTAGATGATTTTATAATAGATCCTGATGAGAATGAAGCAGGAGGACAGATTATTACTTCTGCTATATCTAAATTAAACTTTGATAATGCAGAAACTAAAATGTTTAGAGCACTTGATGTACCAGCTTATATAGTTCATATTGAATACTATTTAGCATTTAGAACATATAGAGAATAGGAGGTTTTAAGGATGAAAGTTATATTTAGAGGCTTAGGCCCAAATGACAATATTGTATTTAAGGACAAGGATGAAAAAGAAAAACAAGTCAAAAACGGAGCAATTGTTGACCTGGAAGAAGATATAGCGAAAGCTTATATAGAAGTAAGCCTAGCCTATGAAGTGGAAAAAGAAGCTAAAAAGATCCAGGAAGGAATACTAAAAAACAATAAAAAAAGAAAAGAAATAGAAGAAAAGGAAACTAAGAAAGGTGGGAAAAAATAATGGTTCAAAAAAGACTATCTGAGAAGATAAATATAGGAGTCGCTGATATAACCTTTACTCCTGACGGAACTGATATACCCATCTATTTAGGGCTAACCAAAGGTGGGACAACTTTAACATATACTCCAGAGTTCTACGACATAACAGCCGACCAAACTGGAAACACACCTTTAGACAGTATATTGATTGGCGAAGCAGTCCAAGTCA
>CAZFME010000071.1:8149-11234 GCA_964520055.1 uncultured Clostridia bacterium | reverse complement strand
TAACAAACCCTAAAAAACACAACAAGGATTCATTACACGGGGCCGCTGTCTACATTAAAAATATTACCTTTGATAAGAAAACCGGTGAGATATACGAAAAACCGGGTAAAAAAATGGTGTTCAATGATGAGAAAGCTGCTGAAGATGCTAAATATGACGGGTATTATTGCATCATAACAAGTGAACTTGAAATGCCCTCTGAGCGTGTGATTGATATTTACAGGGGTCTATCTGATATTGAGGATAATTTCAAGGTTGCTAAAAGTAATCTGGATATAAGGCCGGTTCATGTTTCCCGTGAAGATAGAATAAATGCACATGTTCTCATTTGTTTCATCTGCCTTGTAATTGTAAGGCTTATTCAAAAGAAAACCGCTTATAGGTTTACCCCGGAACAGATTGCGACATGTCTAAACAATATCAGCTGTAGCCTTGAGCATGAAAACATTTACTTGTTCGATTACCGCACCCATGTTTCCGATGTAATCGGTGAGGCATTCGGTATTGATTTTACAAAAAAGAGGCTTCGTCTTAGTGAAATAAAAAATATTTTGGCCTCATCCAAAAAGAGGGAATTACGCTAGGTTTTCCTGACAAATAAATAAACCCGCAAACTGCTAACCTACAAGCAGTCTGTGGGTTCTTTTGGCTATTTTGCTGTCAAACTGAGGGTAATAGGGTTAGTAGATAACCTTGCAAAGGGGTTTCTTCAATTGTAGTTTGTAGTAAATATTTTAAGCCTTTAATGATCCAAGGGTCACCTAAGATTTGTTCCTTGTCTTTATTGCTCAGAAGTTGTTTTATACTGGAAATCTGTACTTTTATATATGTTATCTTGTTCATAATTCCCTCATTATCCATAGTCAAGCTACTCACTCCTTAAGTCGCTTACTATTTCTAAGGCTTTTCTATAACGAGGTAAGCACCCTGTATTTCGGGAAACTCAATTAATTTTATTGTAATTAATTCAAGTGGCATAATATACACCCTAATGCTTACATCTTACTCTTATTATAATATATTTTCACAATTATACAACAATAAAGGCTTGGTGCCTGACACTTAACTTATTAATAAAATTTATGCAATTCACATCTTCCCGCTTCCCCGGTATATTCCTTGCATAATTTTTGCCATGGGAAAATTCTTGTCCCAAAAGGCATTTTCAGTTGTAGTAAAGGCCACGGCATGGATGGAAGGTGTTGCCGGTGGATTTGACATTGGCAGGGGTTTTGCCTTCCAGAAACTTTCCAGAGAAATGGGTGAAGGTGTGCTGTTTACTTCGTTGGGAGAAAGTGAAGTCACCTTGGGGAATAAAGATTCGGGATATTCGGTATCGGTTGTAATAATATCGGCATTATCCCGAGTTTTTCTTTTTTTATCACCGTATTTTAAAAGGTGGTCTAAGACTTCATCTTTTTCCATTCCTCGGAGCTTAAAAACCAGGAAAGGATCCCTATCAAACTCTTCAGCAATAAGATAATGCACGGCTGCAATATGCTTGCACGGTACGGCAAAATCCGGGCAGGAACATTTGGTGTCTAGTTCGTTATCCTGTCTCGGAAGAAGGTTTATGCCTACTTCTTGAAAAATATTTGCTATATCTTTGGGCATATCCCCGGAGAGGAGCTTTGCAGCATAAAGTGCCTTTGTGGAAAGATGCTCCAAGACTTTTTTCCATTGTTTCTTGTTTAATTTTGAAACCTTAATGGTAACTTTATATGGGGTGCGTCGTGAACCTTGAACTTGGGCAATTATCTTGCCCTTCTCGATATTAAGTTCTAGGACACTGCCGTTTCGGGCATAGCGCCTTCCCCGCTGTAATCGGTTGGCCCAACCGAAGGATTCCAAGACATCGATCCACTGCTTGCCCCACCAAGTGTTTGAAAAAGATATTTTTTTAGCCAAGTATTTTCCCCCTTATTCCAAAGCCACTTTTCGGCTCAGCGTAATAAGACCGGCGATTTGCTCATTGTCCATTTCAGTGAGCCATGATTCATCACCGTTTACGATATAGTCGGCCAACTCCTGTTTTTTCTCAATAAGTTCGTCAATCCGTTCTTCCAGAGTTCCCTGGCAAATATACTTATACACCTGCACATTTTTCTTCTGTCCAATACGAAAGGCTCGGTCAGTGGCCTGGTTTTCCACCGCAGGGTTCCACCAGCGGTCAAAGTGGAAGACATGATTGGCCTTGGTCAAATTCAGGCCAACTCCTCCCGCCCTCAGTGAAAGAATGAATATTTTTGGTTCCCGGCCTTCCTGAAAGCGCCGTACCATCTTATCCCGAGCTGTCATCGGCACTCCTCCATGCAAAAACATTATTTCTGAATCAAATGATTTATCCAAGTATATTCTTAAGAGCTCTCCCATTTCCCTAAACTGTGTAAAGATGAGAGCTGAGTCGCCTTCGGCAACCACTTCATATAACATCTCCGAAAGCCTGGTGAGTTTGCCAGACCGTCCGTCTAAATAGCTTTGATCCTGTAAAAATTGTGTTGGATGGTTGCATATTTGCTTGAGTTTTGTCAGGGCAGCCAGTATCAGACCCCTTCTT
This sequence comes from uncultured Clostridia bacterium, assembly GCA_964520055.1. Lineage (GTDB taxonomy): Bacteria > Bacillota > Thermosediminibacteria > Thermosediminibacterales > Tepidanaerobacteraceae > DUNY01. The sequence goes on along the minus strand of CAZFME010000071.1, from coordinate 8,677 downwards.
TCAATTCCGTCAGAATCATCGAGTTTTTCTAAAGTATTCTTTACTACGGCCTCATATAAGCTGGCCTGCTCGCGGGTTAAAGGACAATAGACTTTAGTTTCTTGCTTTTCCGGTAGGTCTTTTATAATGCGGGGATCGGTCTTGACCCGTCGAAGGATAAAGGGCCTTACGAGTTTTTGCAATTTCTCCAGGGACTCATTTTTATTATATTTTTGTATGGGCAGCTCGAATTTTGTCCTAAAGAAGTTAAAGTTGCCTAGATAACCCGGATTTAAAAAGTCCATAATGGACCAGAGTTCAGCCAAGCGGTTTTCTACCGGAGTTCCTGTCAGCGCAATTCTAGTTTGTGCTTGTATTGATTTTATTGCTTTTGTCTGTTTACTTGTGGGATTTTTTATATTTTGGGCTTCATCAAGAATGACAAAGCAATCGTCCAAAGTTCTCCCCCGCATATAGGCGAGGGGCGCTATTTCAATGACGCCCTTTTCTCGTTTTTTTTGATAAACCTCCTGTCCCAAAATATCATAT
>CAZFME010000071.1:544-8139 GCA_964520055.1 uncultured Clostridia bacterium | reverse complement strand
TTTAAATCCTTTATATCTCGGCGTGCCAAGGCGAAGCTGGTTATTACCAAGTCCGAGGCAAGGGTCTGCTTTTTAAACTCTGTGCCATCAAGTCTGTCCTGACCATAGTGTATCATGAGGGAGAGAGTTGGGGCGAATCTGTAGGCTTCTCGTTGCCAGTTTCTTACCACCGAAGTAGGACATATCAAGAGAGTGGGACCATTTGATGTTCCCTCTTCCTTTTCTTTTAAAAGCAGGGCCAAAACTTGGATGGTCTTTCCGAGTCCCATATCATCTGCCAGACAGCCGCTGAGTCCCCATTTTTCCAGGTACATCATCCACGACATGCCCCGTTTTTGATAATTTCTTAATTTACCGCAAAAACTTGCCGGCTGTGCTTGCACATCGAAACTGTCGGGCTGTTCAAGATTTTTTAAAAGATCCGCAAACCAGCCAAGGGTTTCTATTTGTTCTGCTGATTCTTCTTCAACATTACCGCCAGCTAAGTTTATGGCATCAAACAATCGCAATTTACCTTGATTTTGCTCTTTTCGACGGGACCAGATATTTAAAATATTATTTATCTCGTCTTTTCGGACTTCAACCCACTGTCCGTTTACATTTACCAAGGGGACTTTTATGTCCACCAACCGGTTCCATTCTTCAACGGATATTTCTTCATCACCGATAGCAAGAGCAATATCGTAATCTACAAGTGCATCCATGCCCATGAGCCCGGTGCTCATATCAGGTATTCGGTCCTTTTTAGACCCTAATTTCAGTTTGACGCCTACCTTCTTTACAGCCCGGTCTTGTTTCCACCAGTTAGGTACTAATATACCGAAACCGCTTTCCTCTAATATTCCGGCGCCTTGTTTTAAGAAGTCGTAGGCTTCGGAAGACGTCAATTCCCACTGGGAAGGTGTATCTTGCTCCAGACTTTTGAGTAACGGAGGATAGATTTCGGATGCTTTCCCAAGGCTTGCAAGTAAAATCTCACGAGGATTTTTACACAGCTTGAAAAGTGGGCTCTTCTTACCTCTACTTTGCCAGATTTCATGGGCCGAAACTATGAGACTGGGGTCATCCCGGCCCTGTAGCAAAAAACGGACGATCCAGTTTCCGACTTGGTCCTCCGGTTCCTCCAGTTTAAAACATAATCGGAAGGGGATATCATAGGTTTTTTGATGACTGTCAAGCCAATTGTTAAATCTTTGATAAAAAGCTTCAAAATTAAGGGAAACGCTAAGCGTTTCTATATTGCTATCAAGAAGCGCTTTGATAAAATCAGATTCAATATAATCGGGAAATGCGCGTAGAATTATTTCTATTATCTTTGAGGTCTTCACATTTCTTATAAAATGATCCAGGGTTACTGATATGAAATGTTCCACAAGGTTTTTTGCAATAAATCCAGGATGTAAGTTTTTACAGATCCCGGGCATATTATCGGTAAAGCTTAATATGGTTTTTTTATGGGTAGTAGGATCTCCTGCAAACTTCCACAGCGCATAGTAATCCCCTTGAGCATTTTTAACAAGATCCGGCAAAAACTGTTCTGATTTGACGAGGTTTTCCACATAGGAGGTGATGGAAATCCAATAAGTTAAATCATCACCTATTATAAATTCCTCGGGGTCCTCAATAAAATCTATGAATGATGAAAGGGTAAAGATGGCTTCATCAATGTCAAGTTCTATGCCCGGGATTGCCCAATCACTTAAAGTTATTTCTTCCTCCCGTTCTATGTACTTTTTTATTGCCAGTGATGCAATAGGTTTGCCATCACAGGTGGGAAGCAGAAACTTTACAAAAGATTTTTTATAAAGATTGCTTACGGGCAAATCAAAGCTTTTAATCAGCTTATTTATATTTTTCAGTGGGCATGCATAGGGAAAGAGTTTGCCCAGATTATCCGGTATATTCGGGTAATCGGTATCGATATCCCGAGTTTCAAACCATAGAAAAAACTGTCCCTTATTAACAAAAGATTCATCTAAATCCGGTATCCAAGTCCCGTGAATTACTATAGGCATATAATTACTCCTTAGCAGTGTAATAACATTTAGTTTAAAACGTCCATTATTATAATTATAAGGTTTATATAGCAAAAAGCAACTATCTTCGAATATTGCCCAAAGCATTATAAAAATGTTATGTTTATGATATAATTTATAATGCCGAAATATGGGTTAGAAAAGATATTTAATCGGTTTGATTTCAAAAATCTTGTCTAGGAGGATAAAATGGATCTGGAATTAATTAGCAGTGAAGTTTCTGAAGCGGTTGAAGAATTATTTGGTATAGCACCGGTGAAACCCGGTCAGATCCTTGTGGTCGGCTGCAGCACCAGTGAAATTGCCGGAGGAAGGATAGGTAAGTCTTCCAGCATGGAGGTGGCTGAGGCCGTTGTAAAAGGGATATTTAATGTTATACCTAAATATGATGTGAGTTTGGCGGCTCAATGTTGTGAGCATTTAAACCGTGCATTGGTAGTGGAGGAGGAAATTGCGGAAAAATACAATCTGGAAATAGTGTCAGTTGTCCCAGTTATGCATGCGGGAGGTGCCTTTGCTACCAGAGTTAGGGAAAACATGAAAAATCCGGTGGTGGCGGAACATATAAAAGGCCAACTTGGTCTTGATATAGGTGATACCTTGATAGGTATGCACATAAAGCATGTGGCGGTTCCGGTGAGGCTAAGTATCGATAAAATAGGACAGGCTCACCTGACGGCAGCCCGGTACCGTCCGAAGCTAATTGGCGGTTCACGGGCTGTGATAGTGGAATGTTTTGAAAAAAACCCATCTAAAGGTATATAATTGTAGTAAACGGTCAAGAACGTTCCTATAATATAACTTGCAAAGCCTTGTTAAAAGCATCCAAACTCCCGTGGGTATCACTTAGGATGGCAATTTTCATGGTTATACCTCCAGTCCATTGGTGCATACAACCTTGATATTTCTTTGGGCCAATTCTTCTATGAATCGGTTAGGGTCTACAGCAGCTTCCGGAGCAAAGACTCCTTTCCGAGTAATTTCTCCTTTTCCCATCATTAAAGCACCGATAGCCAGAGGTACACCAGTGAGATTATTCATGTTATCGGCCGCCTGGTAAACCAAGTGCTGCTTTTTGCCGTCTAAATATCCTTTTATATCCACCCGAATTCCGGACATGGGGACGGCGGGTTTTTGAATTTTTTCAAGTACTGGCAAAGCTCCTTTTAAGATTTTCCCCAAGGTTTGTTTCTTACTTACAGTATTAGTCAACCCCAATCGAGCAGCGGTTATGGCAAGTTTATTAAGGAAACTTTCTTTAAGGCCACCCTTTAGTGTCACCGTCTTTACTCCCGGTATGTATAATGGTAGTGTAACAGGTTCCGGGTGGCCCAGATGATACATATCGACAAAGCCTAGGGGCTCCAGAAATCCTACCCTTTCCTTGTCACTGCCGGCGGGGATCTCTACCTTCTTACCGTTCATAAAGCTTGTAACTTGGCCGGTGAATATGTGAATAGTATGAAGTGTGACGGCAAGCCCGGTTGCATCGGAAGCACTGCCGGCCCAGTAGATGTTGATCTCTTCAACTTCATCCAATTCATCGGCACCCTTACGGGCAAGAATGTTACTAATCCCGGGAGTCCAGCCTAACCCGGTCAAAACGCTCAAGTTCAACTCTTTGGCTTTTTCATTCAGGGGTAATATACTTTCCACGGCATCATAATCATCACAAATACTGACATAGTTGACTCCGGCGGTAAGTGCAGCTTTTACCGCAACCTTTTCATATTTATAGAAGGGTCCCATGCTACTTGCCACCACGTCTTTGTTTTTTATAGCCGCAATCAAAGTCTCAGGCCGATTTGCATCTATATAAACGGCCTTTACCTTTTTCCCAAGCTCTTTAGCCATTTTTTCAGCAAGCGCTATATTAATATCGGCGATAATGAGCTCTTCCACCTCTGTTCTTTTTGCCAAATCCCTTACGGCCCGGCTGCCCATATCTCCGGCACCGCCCAACACCGCGATCTTCATAGTTTTTTCTCCTTTCGCTTTTCAAATCATTATGTTATTTTTATTATACATCAAAACTTTTAATCCATGTCACTTTTTGGTCAAATCAGAAATTGTTTCTGACAAAAAAGGCTAAACCGTATAAATAGTATGAATTGTCCTAAAGCTAAGGAGTAGTGGGCTATTTTGGTTTTTCCTGCCAATAGGAAACGACTAACGGCTCAAATGTACAACCGGCGGGATTTTGGTTATGAATAGCCAAATCGGTATAGGATTTTTTGAGAGAAGACAAAATGTGAGTTATAATGATATTAATGCGATTTTATGACAGAGAGGTGTATGTAATGAAACTGGGAGTTTGCCAAATGGCAGTTTCCGAAAAACTGGAGGTAAATACGAAAAAAATTAAGGATTTTATTAAACATGCCGCTACGCAAAACATCGATATTATAGGATTTCCCGAAATGGCTCTTACCGGGTATACAAAGGATATACTTGACGATAAAAACATGAATGATATTTTGAAAAAACCCCTTTCGGAGATTAGAGAAACTTGTGAAGTTTTTAATACTGCAGCGATAGTGGGTCATCCCTATAAAAAGAGTGATGAGCTTTACAATAGTACTTCCGTATTTCTACCCGACGGGAATACTTACACATATGATAAGAAGTATCCTACGGAGGTGGAACTAGAATACTTTGAAGTTGGCAAGAAAAACCCGCTCGTATTTACTTGTAGTGGTAAAAAGATTGGTGTTATGATATGCCGAGACCAAAACTATCCGGACCTTGCAAAAGAATTGGTAAAAGGTGGAGCTGAATTTATATATATACTTTCAGCCCATTTTTATGATCCAAAGGAAGCCAGGTGGAAACTGGAAAAGAACCGAGCGATTCCCATAACACGGGCAGTAGAAAACTGTGTGCATGTGCTGCTTTCTAATTTTGTGGGCTCGCATCTGGGTATGGTCAGCCTCGGCAACAGCCTTATTGCCGATCCAGACGGAGCGGTAGTGTCCTCGGCCGGTGAAAGTGAGGAAAGTTTATTGTCGGTTTCTATACATGAATAAAGTTTAAAATATTATGTCTTTAACAAAAAAGACTTTGTCAAGGAAGATTCAAAAAAAAGGGCTGTTGCACAACGAACTAAGAGTTCGTTGTATGTAGCAGCTCTTTTTTATATATTAATAAATAGAAAATTCGGGCCTGTATAGCTAAGTGATTCAATTGGTTATTGTTATCATATAAAAATAACATCGCAAAAATACTAAAAGATAGTTTTGAGATACTTCCTTCTTTATCAAATTATTATGAGAGGGATTTCGTGCAATAATGTAGAATTATACAAATAGCCGAAAGGAAGTAAATATTTCAGACACTTTGTAAGTCCTGAATTTATTATTTTCGAGGTGAGATAATGCATCCCAAAACGGAAATAATTGATATCATTGATGAGGGCATCATTGCTATTGACAGTCAGGGTTATATAACAATATACAATAAGATGGCTCGGGATATATTTGGAATTACTCCGGCACAAGGCCCCGGTCACCCAAAGGGAATAATCGCGGATGGTGACCTGGTTATTATTGCTGACAATATCTTGGGAGCCGATGACGGTGGTATGAAACCGAAGGATTTGGAGCTGATAGGTATCGATCCTACCGGTATAGAAGAGGGAGATGCAATTATAGCTATTGGTCAAAAAGGAGTGTCTTTAGGGCGTGGTATCTATAAAAAAATGGGCAAGGATTTTACTGAAGGGGAGTTTTCTCTGGAAAAAACCATAAACGGTGTTAGGATCCAGGCTATGATTAACTTTGATTCAAAGCTTTTAAGGGTAAGGGTAGGGAAACAGAATTTTGACTATGTTTATTTGTGGTCAGCTGGTCACCTAGTATTAATAGATGAGAAAACAATGGAAGTCAAATTTTATCAGACTAAAGGTTATACAGCCCGAGGTGAAGATGCGAAAACGGTCTTATGCGGTAAGCCCTATGGAGGTAAGGGTATTTACGAAAAAACCATTGAAGTGGAGAATGTACATATAAGTAAAATTCACCCTGACTCAGATATTATTAGGGGTCTTACGGAGGTTGCTGCAGGAAAAGACAGAACGGTAAGGGGGCACGAGTCTTCCATAAACGGCATTCCGGTGCGATGCTCTATAGAGCCGTTAAACGACGGGGACAGTCGAGTAGGAGCCTTATTAATAGTGACAGACATCACCGAAATAAAAGCACTATGGAATGAACGGGAAAAGGCCTTGACCACACTGGAGTTTCTTGAAAAAAAACTCGAGACCTATTACATTCAACAGGAGGCATTCAGAGACCTAATAGGTAACAGTGAGAAGATGAGAATCGTGGTAGATATAGCTAAGAGAGCTGCCGAGACTAGTTCTACGGTGCTTTTATTAGGAGAAAGCGGTACCGGAAAAGGAGTTTTTGCCGAGGCTATCCATAAGGCAAGCCCGCGGAGAGACAATCCCTTTGTTTATGTAAATTGTGCTTCCATTCCTGAAACTCTGATAGAAAGTGAATTATTCGGTCATGAAAAGGGGGCTTTTACCGGAGCTATCTTAGAGAAGCAAGGAAAGTTTGAATTAGCTGATGGTGGAACCATTTTCCTGGATGAAATCGTTGAACTTCCATTTACACTTCAGGCCAAACTGCTGCACGTCTTACATAATCGCAGCTTCACAAGGGTAGGCGGTGTTCGAACGATTAATGTCGACATAAGGATTATAACGGCTACTAATCGGGATTTGGAGATGATGGTGTCACAGGGAAGATTTAGAGAAGATTTATTTTACCGAATCAATGTAATATCCATCTTGCTGCCTCCCCTCCGGGAGCGCAAGGAAGATATATATCTGCTGGCAAAACACATACTTCCCCGAATTCGGCAGAAAACCGGAAAGTCATGTATTGAGATATCGGAGGAAGTTTTGAATATATTTTTTAAGTATAATTGGCCCGGCAACATAAGAGAGCTGGAAAATATCTTGGAAAGGGCAGCTATTATGGCAAATGGAGAAATAATACTATCTTCACATTTACCGGAATACTTGCATGAAGAACTACCTGAAATGCCGGTTGGCTTAGTGGAAGTGAAAAGTCCGGGTCCGCTCAAAGATATCTTGCGTGAAGCGGAATTTGGAGCCATAAAAAAAGCACTGGAGGCATCCCAGGGAAACAGGACCCGAGCAATGGAGATTTTGGGCATGAAAAAAACGAATTTCTACAAAAGATTAAAACAATACAAAGAATACTTGGTTTAAATATAAAGGTATCGAAATAATATGACCTTCCTGTTTTAATAGACTAACTCAAAAACTAATAGGGGGGCATATTTTTTATGTTTATATATACAATATACCATTACCTCACTATACTATCCCTGAATAGTGCCAGTATACATATAACTTTTCTTAATCCACACCGGTATGTCAATCGATGCAGGAGTTCGTAAAAAAGAATTTTACTGTTTAATATAGTAAACAATCCTGCGAAGACTGGGGTTTTGAAAGTCATAGTAAGATACAGTTCACGATTGCGAACTGATTATATATTGGCGGTTTATTTCGGCTCAGTAGGCATA
>CAZFME010000071.1:0-534 GCA_964520055.1 uncultured Clostridia bacterium | reverse complement strand
CGGTGCCAGGGGCATAATGAACTCACTGTTTACCGAATACGGTCCGGATTCATTAATCGGTAGAATGGCCTCAGTAATGCAAGGCTCCACTGATACTACTTTTTATGTATTGGCGGTTTATTTTGGCTCCGTAGGCATAAAAAACGTAAGACATTCGTTGCCCGCTGGATTATTGGCCGATCTTGCAGGTTTGCTTACCGCAGTTTTTGTCACTAATATCATATTTGGGTAATTATTGAATTTTTATGGTTTTAAGAAGTATAGAAGGAGGAAAATGTTTTGAACTCAGCAATGGTTTTTCCCAGGACCTTGAAAAAGGGTGATACTATTGGATTGATTGCTCCCGCATCACCTATACCCCAGGAGAATATCAGCAGATGCCGGGAGGTGGTAGAATCCTTGGGGTTTAAAGTGGTAATGGGCAGGAGTGCTGACAAGTCTTATTTAGGGTATTTATCAGGTGACGATGATGTAAGAGCTGGGGATATCAACGAAATGTTTGAGAGAAAAGACATAGACGGTATCTTTTGTCTC
>CAZFME010000070.1:0-11356 GCA_964520055.1 uncultured Clostridia bacterium | reverse complement strand
ATAAAATACCCATTGTGATATTTCCCGACAGATTGAGCCTTCAATCGGCTTTTAACTGGCCAAAGGACGAAAACACTCAGGGGGTCTACCAACGGGGTATTATTTATGTGCAATCACCGAGCGCTTGGATAAAAGGGACCCAAGATATGGAAAGAGCATTTTTTGAGAAGGGACCGATGGTTCATGAATATACCCATCTTGCGGTTGATGTTCTTACTGGGGGCAACTACTCACGCTGGTTTACTGAAGGTGTGGCTCAGTATGAGGAAAGGCGGGTAACCGGTTATACCCTTGATGAGGATTTTGAAATCGACAGGGATTATACCTATGCTTATGAGGATATTATGCATAGTTTTGACAGCCTCTCTGACGTGGCCAGGGCATACCTAGGCGCTTTGGAAATGACCGACCTTTTGGCTGGCAAGGATGGTGTCCATGAGCTTAAAAGAATAATGCAACTCCTTAAAAACGGTGATTCGGCCAATGGGATTTTCCTTCATAAAGCTGTTCAGTTTGAAGTAGAAGGAAAATCCCGACTTGTGACGAATATAGTAACTAATGGGGGTGATATTTTTGAACGAGAAGGTTTTAGTGGTGGATGATGAAAAACCCATCGTAGACATTCTAAAATACAACCTTTCCAAAGAGGGTTATAACGTTCTGGTCGCTTATGACGGCGATGAGGCGCTAAATATTGGATTAAAAGAGAACCCCGACTTAATACTCTTAGATATCATGCTTCCGAAGCAGGACGGTTTTTCTGTATGTAAGAAACTGCGGGAAAAAATCACCAGTCCGATTATCATGTTGACAGCTCGGGGAGAGGAAGTGGACAAGGTTTTAGGCCTAGAACTTGGGGCTGATGACTATATCACAAAACCCTTCAGTATGCGGGAGCTCATGGCTCGAGTGAAAGCTAACTTGAGGCGGGTCGTCCTTTCAGGCCCGGAGGATGATGCGGAGGTTATCAGGTTGGGAGATCTGGAGTTGGATTTAAAAAGCTATGTGGTAAGAAAAAAGGGGGAGCCCTTAGAATTAACTTTTCGGGAATATGAACTGTTCAAGTACCTTGCTACCCAAGCCGGTCAGGTTTTTACCCGAGAAAAACTTTTGGAGGAAGTTTGGGGTTATGAGTATTATGGAGATATCCGCACTGTTGACGTAACGGTGAGGCGCCTTCGTGAGAAGGTCGAGGACGATGCGGCAAATCCAACATATATTATTACTAGACGAGGTGTAGGTTACTACTTCAAGAAGCAATAGGTGATGCCCAATGTTCAAGAGTATCCAGTGGAAACTGGTGGTTATATACATCATGCTTATATTGCTGGCTATGGAAGTGGTTGGGGTCTTCCTGGTTCAGTCACTGGAGAAATACCATATTGATACCCTTTCAAATACATTGGATGGAAAAGCTCAGCTTATCTCCGATTACATAGAAAGGCATTTAAGCCCCATTCCCAGACCTCAAGATATTAACGATGTTATAAGGGGTTTTGGCCATGAGATTGGCATTGCCATTCTTGATGAATCCGCCAGTATTATCACATCCACCGATGACACCAGATTTCAAAAAGACATCAAACTTCTAACACCAGAAATAACTCAGGCTACTTTCGGAACCCCGGCAAAGGATACCCGGATCGATTCCAAGAGTAAAATCCCTTACATGTACTATGCGTATCCGGTAAAAAGTGGTGATACAGTGATAGGTATCATCTACTTGATTTCGTCCATGAAGAGCATATATGATACCATTGCCAATACCAAAACCATACTATTCATGGCCACATTGTTAGGTCTTATAGTTACAGGAATATTAGGGTTTGTCCTTTCAAAGACCATAACAGGTCCCATTCAGGAAGTCACAAAAAGGGCTGCATCTCTGGCTCGGGGGGATTTTGACCAACAAATTCAGGTCAGGTCTAATGATGAAATAGGTAAATTAACAAATATGTTCAATTTTCTAACTACCCGTCTTAAAGATACCATGGAAGAGATATCCGACGAAAAGGAAAAAATTGAGGCAATACTAATAAACATGGCCGACGGTGTCATTGCTTTAAATGATGAAGGTCAGGTCATACATATAAATCCCGTTGCCAGGCAGATGCTGTCTTTAGATGAGGACATTACCGGACAGAATTTTTCATCGGAATTGAAACGGTTATTGAATATTGATATGAAGCAGCTCCTAAACAATGATTATGATAACAGTGAAACCCTCATCAAAACCAAGGATGCCATACTAAAATCCATCTATGCTCCTTTAAAACGGGATAATCGAATAGTGGGGCATATTCTGGTATTTCAGGACATAACCAAGCAGCATCGCCTTGAGGCTATGCGAAAGGAATTTGTGGCCAATGTTTCTCACGAGCTTAGAACACCGCTAACCACCATTAAGAGCTATGCTGAAACACTCCTTGATGGTGCTCTGGAAGAAAAGGAACTATCCGGTCAATTTATGAATGTAATAAATAACGAAGCCGATCGCATGACTCGTTTGGTAAATAATCTGCTGGAACTTTCGCGCCTTGATAACAGGGAAACTCGGTGGGATATAAAACCGATGGATCCCGGAATTATACTTAAAGAAGTTATCGATAAAATGAATTTTAATATTAAAAGAAAAGGCCAAACCATAGAGGCCAATATCCCTGAAAAATCGCCGGAAATCTTTGTCGATAAAGACAAAATTGAGCAGGTTTTCCAGAATATCTTGAGTAATGCCTATAAATACACCCCGGAGGGTGGAAAAATATTTATAGATTTAAAGTATGTAGATAAAAAAGCAAAAATAACCTTTAGAGATACCGGTATTGGTATACCAAAAGAAGACCTGCCTCGCATCTTTGAAAGGTTTTACAGGGTAGATAAAACCAGATCCAGGGAAATGGGTGGGACCGGTTTAGGTCTTTCCATCGCTCATGAAATAATACAGGCCCATGAAGGCGAGATTGACATTGACAGTGAACCGGGGCAGGGAACTTGTGTTACCCTGCGGATTCCAGCCATATCACCCCCAACTGGCTAAGGTCGATTGAGCAAAATGTAATTTACTCTTAATCGGCTTGTAATAAATCTGTAATATTAGTCATTTAAACTTAAGGTAAGATATAGGGGAAAAGAACCGGTATTTATGTTTTTTTATACCAGAAAGGGAGATTATCATGAGAAGAATTGTGACAGTCTTAATAATAGCCTTAGCTCTTTTGATGCTTTTTTCTCCCACGGCTAAAGCAAATGAAACCGAGAATTTTATTAAATTAAACGAACCCAAGGATAATTTCATGACGGCATCGGATAAAGTCTTGATTTCCGGTGAAACCGTACCGAAGTCCAGTGTTGTTGTACTGGTAAACGGGCGTAAAGAGGGAAAAGAATTTTCGGTTGGAGCAGCTGGAATTTTCATGACACATGTACCTATTTCTGCAAAAGAAAACATTATCACCGTCAAGGCCTCGTTTCCCTCAGGAGATCCGGAAACAGTTACACGCAGAGTATATCAACTTGAAGATGACTCCAAATTGCCGGAACTTACTTCCCTAATACAGACTCTTAAATCATTTCTAATTCTAAAATAAAAGGCGGTGCTGCCATTGACAAGGGATTCTATCCTTGGATGGACTCTTATCCTGCTGGTGGTCATCAGCCTTTTTCTTTCTTTTACCATCTGGTCCCGGGTTCCCGGGCATCTTTCCATCGCAAGAATGATACAGGATGAAAAAAAGGTGGATCCGACCCTGGTGGTAAGTCCCGAGAAAATCCTGGTCTACCTAGGCAATTCTTTTAACACCATGCTAAAAACTTCATCGTCCCTATATGATAAAACCTGGAATCTTTCCAAAAAGCTTTTGGCCTCATACTGGACCACAAGCCCGGAGCCCATGGATAATATAAATCGAGAGTATTTTACACATAAAAAAGGCCTGGAGATTTTTTTTCCTGCACCTCTACCGGCGCATTTTGTGAAACAGCTTTTTAACATCAGTTCCGGGGATACTTCACATTTAGATGGTAAGCTTATCAAATCCTTTTCGCTTATTGATGACGGTGAACTTTTAGTATATTTGGTGGATAGTGACGGATGCTTTTACAAAATAGGTAAATCTAGTAATACTGAGGAGCTAAGCAGCCTTATCAAAGAAATAAACGACTCCAATCCGCCACTGTTTGCAAGCTTAACTGCAGATGTTAACCTCAAGGTCATTGGAGATGTTTATGTTTCATTGCTGGCCTATGAACTGCCGGTGTATTCATTAAAAAGAGAGCCGATTTCTGAGGAACACTTGGCGCCCAAATTCTTTGCGGACTTTTCTGTAACCCGAAGAATTGAAGAAAAGGACGGCACTGTAATATATACTGATGGTCAACAAGGGCTTAGGGTTTACGATGATGGAGCCATTGAGTATAACCTTCCAGTCTCCCGGGAACAGCGCAAAACTCAAAGTTTATATGAAGCCTTTAAAACAGCTATAGATTTTGTAGCCACACATGGCGGATGGCCTGAAGGTGCTTACCTGGCCTCATATGAAGTTCAAAGTGGGTCATCATGTCCAACGTATTTTTTTAGATTTAAAATCAGAGTTAACGGCTTTAAGGTAATAAATTTCAATGATTATATGAGTATAGCTGTAGAGGGGGGTCAGGTAAAAAACTATTATAGAAATGTGCCTTTATTAACAAGACAGGAGGGAATCCGAGACCTCATGACTCCTGTAGAAGCCTTAAATACCGCTGTATCCACTAAAAATATCAAGGTTATAAATGACGTATATCCCGGTTACGTGATTCAAGATGAAGAGCTAAAACCTGTGTGGGTTGTTGAAACTGCAGGAATGGAAGTAATCATACAGAACCTTTCGGAGTGATGATTTTGGAATGGAAGAGAGCAATCACTATCCTCATTATATCTTTTGTGGTGCTTAACATATTTATGGTATGTAACTTGTGGTTTAGGGAACAGAGCATCGATGATTTTACACTCACTCCGAAGCAAAAGTCTGAAATCGAGCGGACTCTAAACCAGAGAGGTGTAGTACTAAAGGTTGCTATTCCGAAAGAAGGTAGACCTCAGTCTTTACTAGAAGTAAGTTTTCAAAAACTAGATGAAAAGAAGGTTTTGGAAAGTTTTTTCGGAAAGAAATTGGTGCTCAAAATAAGTCAGACTCAGGACGGGAGAAACTATACTTTTAAAAACCAACAGCTTATTATTACAGATAATGGATTTATTACTTATTTCAATAGTACAGACCAGACAATATGGCCCAATCTTACAAAAGAGCAAGCCGAAAGCGAAGCCGAAAACTTCATGAGAAGCCATGGAGGCATGCCACAAGATGCAGTACTGGACAAAGTGACCTATGATGATCAAAGTAAAGGCTACTTATTGGAATATGTTCGTTATCATGATGATTTTTTTATAGAAAACAGCTATGTAACCATGATGGTTACACCGGCTGGAGTCAAGACATACTATCAGTGTTGGCTTAACCCTTTGAGATATGTAGGCAAGAAACGCGGGGTTATTTCCCCACTTACAGCTATCATGAGGGTTATTACCGAAGCAAAAACCGAACACCCGGTAGAGATAACGCGAATTCAGCAAGGCTACTATTCCAAACTTTACAATGCTGACCGGTGGCAGGCAGCACCGGTATGGAGAATTCAGTTGGGGGATGTGGATACATATTATGTAAATGCTTATACTGGAGAAATGGAACAGTGAGCATGAAGGTATCGGCCTAATTTGTGCCGTTACCATATAGAACCCGGTTCCCTAAAAAGCGGCTTTTGCCGCTTTTTAGCGTTATAATAAAAAACATGCGCTTGCCTGGCTATCGAATGAACCTTAAGGCTCTGCCGAAAAACGCCCCTATAGTTAAGGCAAACCACCTGTAAAACGGGAGGTTGTAATTCTCCTACTGCAATAATTTAATTGACGAATTATTTCCCGGGAAATAGAAAAAATAATATAATGTTCTCAGCTTATAAAATTTCTTTCATGCTCCGTATTTTTTTAAAGTCACAAGTGTATTATTAACATCGAGTGGCTTATTAATGATAATTAAATAATTTTTATAGGAGGCTTACTATGACAACAAAAATATATTTTGCCGATGCCCGGGCAAAAGGCTTTGACTTTAAGTACAGCTTTGTGGCAAAGTTTGAACAAATCCTGAATACGATTGACTTTAAGGGGTTTATTAACGAAAAAGATTATGTGGCTGTTAAGACCCACTTTGGCTCTTACGGGGCTCATCGCATCGTGCGGCCGATTTTTCTTAGAAAGGTAGTGGACAAGGTAAAAGAGGTCGGAGGTAAGCCATTTGTTACTGATACGGTGAGAATTCCCGGACTGGAATACTTGGATGTAGCCAATATGGAAGGCATAAATCATCTTTCTGTGGGAGCCCCGGTAGTCTTAGCAGATGGTATTTTCGGCAAGGACCATGTAAGGGTTGAGAGCGGTCCCATCTTGGGAGAAATAGGAGTTGCTTCATCTATATACCATGCTCCGGCTATGATTGTAGTATCCCATTGCAAAGGCCATGTTACATCGGGTTTCGGTGGTGCAATAAAGAATTTGGGTATGGGTGGTGTAAGCTGCAAAAATCACTGCGGAGAAGCTGAAAGAGGAAGAATCCACTTTGATGAGAACAGACACCTGGAGTGGCTGGATGCCAAATGCATACGCTGCCGTCAGTGCGTAGATGTATGCCCCCATGATGCCATCAAGCTGGTCAATGATGCTATAATTATAGATAAATCCAAATGCGTAAAATGCGGCCGTTGCTCCCGAGTATGTGAAGTTAAAGCCCTTATCGTGCCCATATCAGAAGAAAACTTCCATGAGGGCTTGGCCGAAGCAGCTTGTGCCGTAGTATCGACTTTTGAAAAAGGCAGAATACTTTACATAAACTTCATCACCGAAGTACAGCCTGAGTGTGATTGTATGCCCATGGCTGATACGCCGGTGGTGCAGGACCAGGGAGTTTTAGTGTGTTTTGATCCGGTGGCTGCTGACCAAGCTGCTATAGATATGATAAACAGTGCCACACCTCTGGCTGAGTCCAAGGCTGCGGATAAAAGTGTGAAAAAGGGTGATAATATATTAAAGGCCGTGACCGACAAAGACGCCCAGCTTCACATTGATGCAGCCTGCAAACTAGGTATGGGCAACAAGCAATACGAATTGATAACCATTACTGAAAAGCATATACGAGAAGGCGAAGGAGAATAGTATAATCCGGTCAGGGTCCAAACCATAGAAGGCAGGTAAGTTATATGGAAAAAGAAAAGGGCAATTATCGATTGTCCTGGCCGGATATTAAAAAAATGTTGGTGGTAGTTGTTTTAAGTTCCTTCATAGGAGCATTGGCAGCTACCTTTATTACTGCTTCGTTTCTGTATGGGAGACAGCAGCCCGAGCAAAAACCTGAGACCCCCAAAGTTTCCCAGGCTCAGGAAGCCATCATACCGGTTATAGCACGGGAGGTAACACCGGCTGTGGTGGGCATAGCCACGGTACATGTAGATTATGATTTTTTTTACAGGCCGGTGGAAACCGAAGCAGTGGGTTCAGGTGTCATTGTAGATGCATTGGGATATATAATCACTAATGACCATGTAGTAGGCGATGCCGATCAAATAACGGTATTCCTTTCCGATGGCCGGAAATACAAAGCACATAGGCTTTATAGTGACCCTACTCTGGACCTTTCTGTAATAAAAATAACAGCACCCAATCTGGTGACTGCAAGACTGGGAGATTCCGACAGTGTAGTGGTAGGGGATTTAGCGGTAGCTATCGGAAATCCATTGGGGCTTACACTCCAAAGGACCGTAACAGCCGGTATTATCAGTGCTTTGAACCGCATGGTGGCGGTGAGAGATCACCGTGGTGAGATATTGATGCAAGATCTCATCCAGACCGATGCCTCAATTAATCCTGGCAACAGTGGGGGTCCCTTGGTCAATGGCAGAGGGGAAATAATCGGCATAAATACCGTTAAAGCTTCTCAAGCTGAGGCCATAGGGTTTTCCATCCCAGTCAATACGGCCAGGCCTATTATAGATAGTATAATGCAAAAGGGTAGATTTGATAAACCTTATCTCGGCATCGAAGGTATCGATCGGGAGATAGCTCGGGTCATGAATTTAAAGGTAACGGTAGATAGCGGCATATATGTCGCCAAGGTGGAAAAAGGCAGTCCTGCTGATATAGCAGGTATTCGAGCAGGAGACGTCATTACGAAACTAGCGGGCAAAAAAGTCGGTTCAATGGCAAAGCTGCGGCAGGTCATGTATAATCTTGATGTAGGAAGTCGGGTAGATGTTGAAATAAGGCGGGATGGAAGGGTACTTACCAGAAAAATTACGCCGGCCAAGGCAACTATATAAACTTAAAGTTACTTTTAACATTTTCACTTAAGAAGAACTTCTCTTAGAATCATTCTTTAATTCATCTATTGAATCTAGAACGAGACATGTGCAAGCAACGATGAGTCCGCTAAGTAAAATCATTCCCATGTAGATAGGGTGCAAATGGGTTTCCGAAACTCCTCCCCACGGAGCCCCTGCTACGTTTGTCCCTTGTAGGGGCGGTCTCTGACCGCCAGCTATTAGAATAAACAACGGTCTTGCTAAAAGGGGACGCTCTCCATCATCTTCACCTAAGAAGAGTTTCCACACTAAAATTAATATTGCATGAATTCATATGAAGCTAGGCTTTCATCAAAAGCAGTTGACAAAAACACTTTAACGCTTTATCATATTAAAGTAGTGAAACAAAATCTTTGTTTCACACTAAAAAAAGATAGCTAAAAAAAGGGGAGATAAAATGATTAAGAACTTAAAAAAGGTAGTTATACTGACGCTTGTTTTAACCATGTGTGTGGTTAGCTTGGCTGGTTGTTCAAATGAAGCTGCCCAACAAGAACCTAAAGAACAAGGAGGGGCTAAGCAGGAACCTGCAGCACAGGAGGACTCATTCGAAAAGATAAAAGAGAAGGGCCAAGTAGTCATGGGTCTTGATGACACATTTGCGCCTATGGGTTTTCGGGACGAAAAGAATGAAATCGTGGGCTTTGATGTGGATTTGGCCAATGAAGTTTTTAAGCGTAATGATCTGGAACTGATTCTTCAACCTATAGATTGGACAATGAAAGAAGCGGAACTAAACGCGGGAAATATAGACATGATTTGGAATGCATACACGATTAACGATGAGAGAAAAGAGAAGGTAGCTTTTACGAAACCATACTTAGATAACAGCCAGGTTATAATTACCCTTGCCGGTTCTGATATCAACGTCAAAAAGGATCTTGCAGGGAAAAAGGTAGCTGCTCAAACGGGTTCCAGCGCAGTGGATGCCATGAACACCGAGCCTGAATTAGTTAAAGCTTTTGATGGTGGAGAGCCGGTATTGTTTGATACAAACCATGAAGCTTTTATGGATTTGGAGGCTAAAAGAGTCGATGCCGTCGTGGCCGACGAGGTTTTGGCACGCTACTATATCAAACAAAAAGGCGTGGAAAAGTATACAATTCTTGACGAAGATTTTGGTGATGAAGAATATGGCATAGGATTTAGAAAGCAAGATAATAAGCTGCTGGAGATGGTGGAAAAAACCTTGGATGATATGAGAAAAGACGGGACCTATGATTCAATATACCAAAAATGGTTCGGAGAGTAAAAAGTATTAAAAACTGACACTTTTGTTTATAGTGGTTTGGATAGCGTATGAGAAATCTTTGAGATGAAGATGACGGAAAGTATCCACTTAAGCAAGGTTACCGTTGCCCTTAGCTCAGCTAAACGTTGCTGGTGCAGTATGCGGACCGTAAACGAGCAGTGCGAACGAATAATTACTACAAGCATTTGTAGAGTATGAGACCACACTTAAAGCAACAATCTTGCTTTAACAACTGCCGTCAGTACCGGAGTAATTTTTTAAGTGGGTATAAAACAATGTAAAGGGAAAATTATGATGATGGCATATATTTTAAGAATATTACCTGCCCTGTTATCAGGGCTTGATACAACATTAAAAGTATTTTTCTTAACACTCATACTTTCCATTCCCCTAGGTATTCTAGTGGCTGTGGGAAGACTTTCAAAAATAAAGCCCCTGGTTGCTCTGGTTGAATTATATATTTGGGTCATGCGGGGGACACCACTGCTGCTTCAAATAATATTTATATTTTTTGGTTTACCTATAGTTGGTATAACCGTTGACAGGTTTCCGGCGGCAATACTGGCATTTGTGCTAAATTATGCGGCGTATTTCGGAGAAATCTTCAGGGGTGGTATTGAATCCATCGACAAAGGCCAATATGATGCAGCCAAGGTATTGGGCTTTACCCCTGCGAAAACCTTTACCAGGATTATCCTACCCCAAATGATTAAGATAGTGCTGCCATCAGTGGCCAATGAGGTGATAACTCTTATAAAAGATACTTCCCTGGTATATGTGGTAGGTTTGGGGGAGCTTTTACGGGCAGGTAAAATAGCATCCAACCGAGATGTTTCCTTAGTGCCATTGGTTGTGGTAGGAGTTTTTTATCTGGCTTTAACAGCTGTTTTAACAGCTGTTTTTCAAAAACTAGAAGACAAATATTCATATTTTCAATAAGGAGAAAGAGTCATGGTGCTCAAAGTGCAGGGCTTGTATAAAAGTTTTAAGGGAAAGCCTGTGTTAAAAAACGTAAACTTTGAATTGGGACAAGGGGAGATATTGGCAATACTAGGTCGCTCCGGTGTGGGTAAAACAACGGTTTTAAGATGCATAAATAATTTGGTAAAGTGCGACCGTGGAACAATTAATGTAGACCAAATGTTTCTATGCAAAGATGATGGTGAAGGGAATACCGTATATGCTAAACCCCCACAAATGTTGCAGATAAGAAAAAAGTTGGGCTTGGTTTTTCAAAACTTTAATCTTTTCCCTCACATGTCGGTTTTGGGAAATATTATGGAAGCACCGATAAACGTTTTCGGCATTTCCAAAAAAGAAGCTAAAGACAGGGCCATGGATCTTTTAGAGATGTTGGAACTTAGCGACAAAGCCGCTTCCTATCCCTTTGAACTTTCCGGTGGTCAAAAGCAAAGAGTGGCAATAGCAAGGGCTTGTGCCTTAAATCCCAAGATCATGTGCTTGGATGAACCCACCTCAGCCTTGGACCCGGAGCTTAGAGAAGGTATTGCGTTAACTATAGAAAACTTGGCACAAGACGGAATGGGTGTTTTAATAATAACCCATGATATGAATTTTGCAAAAAGAATTGCCCATCGAATCATATTCATGGATGAAGGGCAAATCATCGAAGAGTGCAGCAAAGAAGAGTTTTTT
>CAZFME010000069.1:0-11664 GCA_964520055.1 uncultured Clostridia bacterium | reverse complement strand
CATCTGCACTAAATTGCCTTTCATTTTTTTCACATTTTGAAATATAACTCTGATTAACACCTAAATATTCTGCAATCTGACTTTGTGTAAATCCACTTCTCTCTCGTAAATCATTAAATCTTTTACCTATCAATTCAAAATTTAACATAGTTGCACCTCCTCAAATTATATTATATGTTAGTCTTGTCATAAATTCAACTAATTATTTATCCTAAATTATGACAATACAAAATGAGGTGCTACTATTTTTATCGCATAAATAGTTTATTAGGCATAGAAAAAGCCCTCTTCGTGGCTTGTGTTCAAGAATGCTGCGTTTCCTTGGAATCAATTCAATATAACCACGGTCTATATGGCAAAAAGATTATTGTACTTCTTGCTGGAACTCGTGAAAACTTTTATGAAAAACTAAAGCGATATATTTAAGTAGCTCTCAAAAGAGAGCTACTTTGCTTGCTTCAACTTATTTCCAATAAGTGAGTAAGTGAGTGCCTGGCACCGTTTATTCCTGTAGTTATAAGCAAGTGCTTAGCACCTTTTTTGAATATTTTGTACCGGTCCTCAAATATTCATTTAGCACAAAAAAGGAGAACCAACCGTTAGGTCAGTTCTCCTTTCTGTTTGCCTTGACTTACTCACCTACCATCAATAAGTGTATAAGTGAGTGCCTGGCACCGTTTATCGTCACTTATTCACCTGAAAATACGAACCTCTCCCATTTCTGTAGGGGATCTTTTAGAGCTTCAAGATCCTTCTTCAGATATAGTTCGATTGTGTAGCGCTTACTTCCATCAAGATTTTTTGTAAATTGAAATTCCTTAGTTGTTTTTGCATCTGTGTCACTTTTGATCGGCACCATACCACTTACTTTGTTTTCACCACCATCAGCTGTTACTAACAATACGTATTCGTTATCTGTAGCGTCTTTTTGATTATATACGAAACCACTTACTGTAGCTTTTTCTGTAGTTATTGTTTCCAATTCGTATTTAGCATCTTTGGGATCCTTTGCTGGTTTGTCTGTATCGATTACTTCATCGATTATCTTATCCAGACCATGTTCGCCATCAATTACTCTTTCGATTACTCTGGCGTTTGTTCCTTTTTCTACTACGACCAGTACTATATCACCGGCTGACAGGTTAGAAGTGTTCTTCTTGGTATCTTCTTCGTATACTACAGTCTTATTGGAGATGTTGAACATCTTTTCTCCAATATGTTCATTATCATCTTTGAGTGAATCTCCGATTACCTCATGGGTTCCAGCTAATGTTATGCTATCAGCTTTTCTAGATTTTACTTGACCGAAGTAAATGTGGAATCCATCTTCAGTACCGCCTTTTTTAGGTGTAATGATTTGGAGTTTGCCGTTGGATTTTACTTTGGCAATGTAAGGATGTTCTTTACCGTTTTTCTTGAAGAAGTCGTTGTCATCATTGTCTACGATTCTGGATTCTACTTTGTTTTCGTCATAGGCAACATAGTCAATGTAGGTGTCTCCACCTTTATACCATTTCTTGATGGCATAGATTCCAACTTCGTCATTGGCTGCAGAACCGGAGCCTTTACCTATGAAGATGACTGCTTTGGCATTTACTTCTTTGTCATCATCACAGAAGACGTAGAAGTAAGAATCGATACCGTTGGCCTTGGAGAGTTCTTTCCAATCGCCTTTTGCAAAGTCATCAGCTTTGTTGATGTCTGCGATAAACTGCTTAATATATTCGACTTTTCCTTCTTCCAGATCTTTATTAGATTTCTCGGTTTTCGTAAATGTGTATTTCTCAGCATCGATAATTACAACATTGTCATCTACTGCAAAAGCTTCTCTCTTGTTGTCCTTATAACCTGCTTCGATTTTCGCTCCGCTTGGGTGATCCTCGTCCTTCTCAATCTTTTCAACGCTTATCAAGCCGGCCTTTGGCAAGTAGTCTTTACCGAAATCTTCTTTGCTTTCGATCATCCAGAGATTTGCAGGATCCATTACATATAGTCTGTCTTCTGCAATTTCTCCGTCTTTGTTCATTTTGAACTTAACAATTGATCCTTCTCTTAACGGTCTAAAGTTATTCTTATTTTCCTTATCGTCTTGATCATATTTGCTTTCTGACTTTTTCTTACCATATTCATCAAGCACTCTAGCATTTTCTACGTTATCTTCTTCTTCTACTCTGTATACGAACTCATCGTCTTCACCGTCATCAGCAATGGTGAATACTTTGATTCTATCGTTATCAGCGTAGATTCTTGTTACAATACCGTATTTGTATCCGGATGTAGCTTCGGCTGCGGTTACGTAGTAGGCAATGCGGCCTACAGCGTCAGTGTATGCTATGATGTCTTCTTCATCGGCATCGTCCATGTCATCGATGAATTCCTTCTTTTTCGGGTCGAACTGTTTGATTTCATCGCCATCGTCGATGCTATAATATGCTTCGAAGGTTCTCTTGGGCTCATTATGCTCATTATCCCAGTAAGTTATCTTTCTTTCGACTTTGCCCACTTTGACTTTATTGTCCTGGACTCTGTCGAGCTTGCCTTCCAGGATATTATCCTTTACTACTCTTACTACGGCGTAATCGTCGCCGTCATATTCCTGTTTCTGAACATATATTAAGTTACCTTTTTCGATGTCATCTACGTCCAACTGATATCCTTCTAAGTCTAGAACGATAACACCGTCATAGTTACCATCTTTGGTGAGGTCGAGTTCAAACTCGTCATCATCGGCACAAATACCCTTGAGCATACCATCTTTGTTTTCAAAGACTATCATCCAAGGATAGGTTTCTGCCATATCCATGACTTCTGCATAGATGATCTTGCGGTTTCTGAGGACGAATTTACCTACTTTACCTTCAAAGATCTTTCTGTCTAGGTTTATTATTTTATCTTTATCTGGTTCTTCAGTTTTGTATTTATCGCCATCTAAGTAGTAGATTACAGCATTTTCGTCAAAATCATAGTCGTCATCAGCTACAACAAGATCAAGTTTTTTGACCTCATTGTTTTTATCAGCAACGATGACTTTTTGTACATAGTCAAAATAAACTTTGTCACTGGTCTTTTTCTCTAGATAGATGACTTCATCATCATCATTTAGGTAAACATTTACTTCTTCACCTAAAACCAGTTCGGGATTTACATCACCGACAAAGTCATATTCTTTGTCATCATACTTATCTCTCTTCTTGCCATCATATTCTCTTAGTCTTACTTCATCTTCTAAGAGACCATCATCAACACGTTTGTTGGCAAGGACTCTTACGTCTTCCAATTTCTCGATGTTTAGCTTATCTTCGAGAAGTGTAACATCTCTTTCTTCATATTTAATTGCACCGGCAGTATACTCAATTACTTTAACTACCTTGGCATCGAGGGTGTTGTTGACCATGATGGCAACGTCGCCCCTGTTTGCAAAGCCGTAGGCATCGCCAAATTTTACTTTTTTGGTGATTTCTTTTTCACCGGCTTTGGCGAGGTAGTTTGCTGGCCACTGACCGGATAGGAACTCGTCTTTGTAGCCGAGAGCTCTTACTAGCATTGTTACAGCTTCAGCATAGCTTACCTGGTTTGCAGGCTTAAAGGTTCCATCGGGGTATCCTTTAATCAAGCCCTGGCCGGCTGCTATGCCTATGTAGCCTGCTGACCATCTTGTGGCTTCCACGTCTTTGAAGTTGGTAAAACCTAGTCCTGCTTTTACAGCGGTATCCATCTTCAAAGAGGTGACAAGAATCTTGGCAAATTCTTCTCTTGTAACCATATCTTCTGGATGATATTTGTTATCTTCCTTGCCGTGGATGATCTTAAAGGCGGCAAGTCTTAGCACTGCTTCTTTGGCGTCTTTGTCTTCAATGTCAGATACTAATTTTTTGATATCAACTTCGATTTCATCTTCTGCAGCATATGCAGCTTGTGGCATGGCTGTTCCTAATAATCCTGCTACAAATGTGAATACTAGCAGAACTGCAAACAGCTTGTTCATGCGTTTAAACTTTGACATTCTTTCTCCTCCTTTTTTATTGTATAAAGCTAATTGTCAATATGTTAATTAAGTGCTCACTTCACCTCCCGGTAGTTTACTCGCCTTTTTTCTGCCTTCATCGAGAAGGATTTTAAAATGTAAATGTTGAGTTTTATTAAGTGATTGCTCACATTTTTAGTATATTCATGCTTCAGCCTTTTGTCAATATAAAATCCTTATTTGTAATAATATTGTAATATTGGAATCCTCAGATTGGAGCAGGTTTCAGGACGTTGAAGTAATGGCTAAGTAAGTGATTAATCATTAACTTATCTATTACTAAGTGATTAAAAATCCCCTCCTTTTTAAGAAAGGGAGGGGAAATAAAAAAGAGGATTTGAGTATAACCTCTTTCTTAAGAGGTTCAATATTGAGTGATTGCTCACATGTATAATATAGTAGTTTTTTTAGTTTTTGTCAATAGTCATTTTCGACATCATCGTTACATGTGCCATATTCAGTATGTCGTGTAAGCTGTATTACTTTATTTTTTAAATAATTATGTTATAATAAAAGTGAGTAATCAATTAGTGTAATAACAGGGGGATTGATTATGAGGAAGAATGAATTTTTAAAAGGGCAATATGATTTCATAGAAAAAGCTGTGAGAGTCAGTTTAAAAAAGGCACAAAAAAAAGAAGGTGGAAAACACCGGGATACCGATTCTTTATCCACTTTACTTACACTATCTTATATGGGATTTTTGGTTAAAGCCTTTAATGATAATTCAATAAATAAAATTGATGAAAATGAAAGGAAAATTGATGAAATGGTGGATCTTATTCTAAACAATGGGATTGCTGATTGATTTCTTTCATGTTTTTTATGCCATATATCAATATTTTTGTGGTATCGGAAATTACTTTTTCTTGTTCCTCAGGTTCTTGAGTACCCTTAAACGCTTGTACCAGTGTTAAGCCTATAAAAATTCCCATCATGTTTTCTGCAATTATCCGGGGAGGTATTTTACTATTTGGCATGATTTCAGAGATTAAATTTGAAGAAAACTCTAAGACAAGATTTAATACATCTTCATAAAATATCTTTTTCAAATCTTTATGAAATTGAACCTCGAAGATTAGGATTTTTATCAAATCTTGATTATTGACAACAAATCTATAATGACGTTTTAATAAGCTTTTTATGGTTTCTTCGAGTTCCAATCCACTGTCAATTTGTTCTATAAAATCAAACAGTGTTTGTTGAACAAGTATATTTAGCATATGGATTAAAATCTCTTTTTTCGTCTTAAAATACCTAAAAATTGTTCCTTCCGATACCTTGGCTTTTTTAGCTATTTCTTTGGTAGTAGAACCTTCAAATCCTTTTTTTGAAAATACCTGAATGGCAGCCTCTAATATCTGGTTTTTCCGTTTTTCGAGCAATTCCTCGCCTCTGGGCTTCTTGTTTCTGGCCAATCCCTATTTCCTCCCATCTATGTGATTAATCACTTCTATTATATTTCATCTTTGACCGCAGGTCAACTAATTTCTTTTTTTTGTTAAAATAGCAATAGTTTGGTATTTTATGTTGTATTATGACTGTTTATCATGTTGGTTACTGCTGTACGACTAATTATTTAAAACGTTAATACCTTAGGCGCCAGACGTCGGAGGTTTGAATAGGTAGTCTTCTTTATTTCTTCGACGGAGATACCCCGAAGCTCGGCCAGCTGTTGGGCGATGATGGGAATCCGTGTAGGGTCGTTGCGCTTGCCACGATAGGGCTCCGGCGAAAGGTAAGGACAGTCGGTTTCCAGAAGAAGCCTGTCCAAGGGGAGTTTTGATGCTACTTCTTTGGGCTTTTTGGCGTTTTTGAAGGTAATAACTCCACCGAAGGAAAAGTAAAAACCCAACCGTATCAATTCCTGCGCCGTTTCAAGACTGCCCGAATAACAATGCATCAATCCCTTGGTCGGTCGGACTTTCTTTAATATCTCAAGTGTATCTTGATGGGCATCTCGATTGTGAACTATCACTGGCAGATCCAAACTTTTTGCCAGGTCCAATTGTTCCATAAAGATCTTTTTCTGTATATCCCGATCGGAAAAATCGTAGTAATAATCAAGCCCAATTTCACCAATGGCTATGACTTTCGGGTTTTGAGCCATGACTTGCAATTCTTTTATATAATTCTGCCCTACCTTTTTGGCGTCATGGGGGTGAACCCCTACACATGCATATATAAAATCATGTTCTTGGGCAAGTTTAACTGAAAATCGGCTGGAGGCCATATCAGAACCGGCATTTATTACTATGATACCGGCTTCTTTTATCCTTTCCAATACTTGCTGCCTATCATCATCAAAAGCTTCATCGTCCAAATGGGCATGAACATCTATAAACATTGCACCACCTCCTTTATTAAGGATAGCGTTTTTTGCTGGTTTTTAAAAATATATTACTGCCATATAAAAGTATTAAAGTTAAACACTTATACGGATTCTTACATCATATGGCTTTATATGATAACCAAACAAGGATGCTCTTTAGACTCAATCCTCACAATAGGCAATTTTGATTGCTATTGGGCAGCAGTATGGTTTTAAAAAGCTAGAAATCCCCATCCTGCAGGATTTATACATTAAGCCTTTTTCATTCCCGCATTAAAGGCTCTGATGTTTATTCCGTGAAATCTCTCAGGAAGATAATCTTTTATTAAATCAACCCAATCTAAATTGAGTAGCCCCAACTTTTTTACCGTAGCCCCTAGCAGCACCATATTCTGCGCCTTTGTGTTCCCCAATTCTGTAGCAATTTTAGCTGCTTTTATGATTACGGTGTTTTCAACTGATTGTTCAAGTTTTTGTATGACTTTCTCGGGGTATTTTTCTCTTCCGGTCAAAACCGGCAGTGAATATATTTCATGGTCATTAACTATAAGGGTTCCGTCGGGTTTTAGGTAGTTTAAATACCTAATGGCCTCAATCTTTTCAAAAGCCACCAATACATCGGCCTCGCCCAAGCATATCATCGGTGAATATACCTTTTCTCCAAATCTTATCTGTGTATTGACACTGCCACCACGTTGAGCCATGCCGTGTATTTCAGACATCTTTACATCAAATCCTAGTTTTAGCAATCCTTCTGCAAGGATTGTTGAAGTCAGGATGGTACCTTGACCACCTACACCGGCTAGTAAAAGGCTCTTTGTCATCTTACTCACCTACCCTTTCAACGGCATGAACCTTGCAAACCTGCATGCAAAGCGTGCACCCGTTACAAGAGGCCTGGTCTATAACCATAGTATCATCTTTGAAAGCAATGGCAGGGCATCCTAGCTTTAGACATGCCTTGCATTTTGTGCATTTGTCTTGATTTATGGTGCACTTGAGGTTTGCTCTCAGCTTTTGCACTTCTTTTATCAATGCACAAGGCCTTTTGGCAATGATAACAAAGGGCTCGGTTGCCTCATAGGCCTTCTTTAACGCTTCTTGGGTTTCAGAAAGATCATAGGGATCCACTACCCTGATATTTTCTTGCTTAACCCCCACAGCCCTAACAATCTGCTCGATGTCTACCACCGGTGACACTTCACCGCTCAGGGTTTTACCCGTGCCGGGGTTTTGCTGGTGACCGGTCATGGCTGTGATTCTGTTATCCAATATGACAACAGCTATCTTGCTCTTGTTATACACAGCATCGATGAGACTTGTGATTCCGGAATGGAAAAAGGTTGAATCACCCATACATCCAAAGACTTTCTTATCTTTATCGGCCTGCCATAAAGCCTTCTCAAAGCCGATGCCTGCCGAAATGCCGGCTCCCATACAGATTACTGTATGGGTTACATCAAGAGGTGGCGTTATCGATAGGCTATAGCATCCGATGTCACCGGCTACTATCACATCTTTGTATTTTTTCAGCACATAAAACAAGCCTCTGTGCGGACAGCCAGCGCATAGAACAGGCGGCCGTGTTGGTATTGCTGTATCAAGGGTATATATGTTTCTTGTCTTTTCCGGCCTGAGCACTTTTTCTAGTGTTTCGGGACTTAGTTCTCCACATATGGGAAAGGCAGCTTTACCAATACATTTTAACCCTAATGATTTTACGAAAGTCTCCATATATGGTTCATTTTCTTCTATTACATATAGTTTTTCCACACCTTGCGCAAATTCTCGAATTAGTTTTTCGGGCAATGGAAAACTGAGGCCTATCTTTAGATAAGAGGCATCATCACCCATTACTTCCCGAGCGTGCTGGTAGGAGATGCCACTGGCTATGATTCCGATTTTTTTGTCTCCCCACTCGATTCGATTTAAAGGGCTTTCATCGGAATATTCCCGAAGTTGTATAAGCTTTTGTTCTACTATGTGATGCCTCTCTCTCCCAAATGCCGGGATCATGCAGTATTTTTTTACATCTTTTTTGTATTCTTTTACGCCTACATCTTGCCGCACATCGATGTTCACCAGAGATTTGCTGTGGCATATCCTGGTGGTCACCCTCAGGAGCACCGGTATGTCATATTTTTCGCTCAGCTCGAAAGCATATTTCACATAATCAAGGCATTCCTGGCTGTCTGAAGGTTCTAACATGGCTACTTTAGCGTGCATGGCATAATAGCGGTTATCCTGCTCATTTTGCGAGCTGTGAAGTCCGGGATCATCGGCGGTGACCACCACCAAGCCCCCATTAACTCCCGTATAGGCCAAGGTAAACAGCGGATCGGCAGCTACATTCAATCCCACATGTTTCATAGCGGCCAAAGCCCTAGCGCCGGCAATAGCTGCACCACCGGCAACTTCCAGGGCGACCTTCTCATTTACAGACCACTGGGAATAAATCTCCTTATAAGTAGCGATATTTTCTAAAACTTCAGTACTGGGGGTGCCGGGATAGGCGGCCGCTACTTTGCACCCGGCCTCATAGGCCCCCCGGGCAATGGCTTCATTGCCTGTCATAATCTTCTTCAATGGTTCTCCTCCCTCAACAGCAAAAATTTAAATCCTATAGTCAGCTGGATCTTTTGCAATCAATTTACGGAAAATCAGATTTAATAAAGTATATCTTAATTGATGCTATTTATCAAAGGTGTTTTAACCCATCTGCTTTTAAACCCAAAATTTATCAACAAGTTATCCACATATTATTCACATATTCACAACTTATCCCCATAAAATGTGGATAAATAGGGCGGAATCTGAATTTTTAACTTTCAGAATCCGCTCTTTTCAAACCTTTTAGGCTTTGATTCCGGTACAGAAACTCTGTTGAGGTGAAGGGCAAGTGCCCCCTTTTTAATAAGACAATTGTCATTCTAATAGCAGGTGTTCAAAGACCGCTCCTACAATGTGCATGACATGCTGACGGCACTTGGCTGGATGTCGATTTACCCGTAAACCCCATATTTTAATTCATGCAGCATATGACCGGTGGAGCGGTACATCATCTTCACCGGATAAAACTTTGTAACAGCATTCGTTTTTATTATTTTACTTTTACTCCGGATTTTATGTCTCTGTCAACGGTAATGAGTGTTAGGTTTTTTTCATCGGAAGCTGCTAACAGCATACCTTGAGATTCGATTCCACGAAGTTTTGCAGGCTTTAAGTTTGCAACTACCACTATCTTTTTGCCTACCAACTCTTCCGGCGCATAATGTTTTGCAATACCTGCCACTATTTGACGCTTTTCATCACCGATTTCTATCTGAAGTTTCAGAAGCTTATCGGTCCCTTTTACCTTTTCGGCTTCCAAAACTTCGGCAACGCGAAGCTTAACCTTGGCGAAGTCCTCGATGGAGATAAGGCTTACACCTTCTTCTTTTATTTCTGTCTTCATTTCTTGCTTTAGGCCTTCTGTTTTTTGGCTTTTCTGCGTGGGCGCCTGGTCCAATCTATCCCCTTCAATCCTGGGAAAAATGATTTCTTTTCGGTAAACCTTAAGTCCTGCCGGCAGTTTGCCCCATTTCTTGATACTATCCCAGGTGGAAAGGCTGTCATCATCGGTAATGCCCAGCTGCTCTTGAATTTTAGCGGGAATATTGGGCATAATCGGTGCAATGTGTACGGATATAATGCGTAATACCTCCGCTAGGTTATAGAGCACAGTGCAAAGGCGGTCTTTTTTGTCAGGGTCTTTTGCTAGGACCCACGGTGTAGTTTCGTCGATGTATTTGTTGGCTCGAGCGATAAGTTTCCATATTTCTTTAATGGCCACATTGAGCTCCATATTGTTTATAAGGAATTCCAGTTTTCCAGGTAACTTTTCTGCCATATCAATGAGTTCATCGTCCGGGCTTTCCGAAAGACTCGGGGCCGGTATGATTCCATCACAAAACTTTTCAATCATGGTGACCGTCCGGGAAAGCAGGTTGCCTAAATCATTGGCTAGATCCGTGTTATATCTTCCAATAAGGTTGGATTCGCCCACGGAAGCATCCTGGCCGTAAGGTATATCCCTAAGCAGGTAATAGCGCACGACATCCGGGCTGTATTTTTCGGAAAGGGCAAAGGGATCAACTACATTACCTAAAGTCTTGGACATCTTTCGGCCGTCCGAGCCCATGAGGAAACCGCCCACATTGAGATGTTGGTAGATTGGGATACCTGCAGCCTTGAGCATGGTAGGCCAGAATATGGCATGAGGTTTGATAATGTCTTTGCCTATAAGATGCCATGTGCTATTCCAATACTGCTGATATTTATCGCCATCGGGGTATTCCAAGGCAGAAACGTAATTTATAAGGGCATCAAACCAGACATAGGTGACATGGTTGTTGTCCCACGGCAAAGGAATCCCCCAAGATACCCGCTCACGAGGCCTGGATATGGATAAGTCGCCTATGGGTTCCGAAAGTATTGAGAGAACCTCGTTCCGGTAGCCTTCAGGACGGATAAAATCCGGATTTGCTTTGATGTAGTCCTTTAACCACTCCCGGTATTTTTCCATACGGAAAAAATAATTGCCTTCTTGCCGTTTTTCGGGAGCCATTCCGTGGTCAGGGCAACGTCCATCTACCAGCTCCTTTTCGGTTAGGAAGCGCTCACAACCAACACAATAATAGCCTTCATATTCTCCATAGTATATGTCTTGTGAGTCGTATACCTTTTGTAGTATGGTTTGCACCACCTGTTTGTGCCTAGGTTCAGTTGTGCGGATAAAGTCATCGTACTGGATGCATAGCTTTTTCCAGGCTTCCTTAAACCGTGTACTCACCCGATCTACAAAGGCCTGCGGTTCTTCTTTGGCTTTTTGTGCTGCTTGCCATATTTTCTCACCGTGTTCATCGGTGCCGGTAAGAAAGTATGAGTCATATCCGGCAAGGCGGTGCCACCGGGTGAGAAAATCGGCTATAACGGTTGTATAAGCATGGCCGATATGGGGTTCGGCGTTGACGTAATAAATTGGTGTTGTCACATAAAAGGTTTTTTTGCTCAATTTTTTATCCTCCTTATAAAAATTAAGTTTTAATAACATTACTTCAGCAGATTACAGGCAATACTACTCATTATACTTTAAAGCTGTGAGGCATACCATTCTCTCAGGTTTATTTTTTCTAGGATTCTCAACCTTATTACCCCCCAGTGCTTAAAGCTGACAAATACTTTTTCAGACAGCTTCTATAAAAAACCAAAAACCCTCGCCCCAATATAAAGAAAGGGGCGAGGGACTCTCGCGGTACCACCCAAATTC
>CAZFME010000068.1:0-11923 GCA_964520055.1 uncultured Clostridia bacterium | reverse complement strand
GAGCATCGCCTTGCCAAGGCGAGGGTCGCGGGTTCAAATCCCGTCTTCCGCTCCATTTATATCTTTAGGCGGCATAGCCAAGTGGTAAGGCAGAGGTCTGCAAAACCTTTACCCCCAGTTCAAATCTGGGTGCCGCCTCCAAATATTTTATGCCGGGGTGGCGGAATAGGCAGACGCACAGGACTTAAAATCCTGCGGGAGTCAGATCCCATACCGGTTCGATCCCGGTCCTCGGCACCATTTGAAATCATAGTATTTTAAGATAAATTTTAGAGGAAGATGAAGAACCATCTTCTTTTTTATTTTGCGCATTTTCACTTCTATCCAGAAGTTTATCTTTTCAAAAATTATCGCCTTTACGATTTACCTCGTATAAAAGTATGTCACAATACATAATGACAACATAATATCGAAAGCGGCATCGGGAAACCGGTGCCTTTTCTTGGGGGCTATATAGGTTTCCACTATAAAAGAAATTATAAATTCTTCAAACCTGACATGGCCATAACGTATCCGTGTATGCCGAAACCGCAGATCTGCCCTACGCATGCACCGGCAATAATGGATTTTTTCCTGAAATCTTCCCGAGCTTGAATATTGCTTATATGAACTTCCACCGCCGGAATTTCCACGGCTTTTAAAGCATCATATATGGCAATGCTGTAATGGGTATAAGCTCCGGGGTTTATAACGATACCGTCGTATTTGTCGTATGCATTCTGTATGTGATTGATAATTTCTCCTTCAATATTGCTTTGAACTATGTTTAAACAGATATCGAGTTGTTTTGCATTCTTATATAATAAGTTACATATTTCCTCATAGCTTTTGTTGCCATAAATGTTTTTTTCCCTCATGCCCAGCATATTGATATTTGGGCCGTTAATTACAAGTATTTTCACGGATTATTCCCCTCCAAAGTCTTGATTATTTGTTCCGCTGTATCTAAAATCCCCTTATTACTATGAATCTCAAAATCAGAGTATTTTGTATAAAGTCCATATCTTTCCTCAAAAATCCGGTATATCTTCTTATTATCATTTGCAAGCAAAGGTCTGCTGGAAATATCTATATCCTTAACAATATCTTCAATGGGGCGATTTATAAAAAACACAATACCGTTTTGTTTTAAAAAGTACATATTTTTATAGTTAAGTACTACACCCCCGCCGGTAGATATAACTGTGTCAATGTTATTGCTTAATTTTTCCACTGCGGTACTTTCAAGTTTGCGAAAATGCTTTTCTCCATCTATAAAAATCTGCTTTATCGTTTTCCCTTCTTTGTTTTCAATATACTGGTCTACATCGCAAAAATTCATTCGAAGTCTTTTTGCTAGAATCTTGCCAATACTGGTTTTCCCAGAACCGGGCATACCGATTAGCACTATATTGCGGTTATGTTGTTTCATGGTCCTATTTCCTTATCTATTTCGGAATAAACCAAGTCTATAATGCTTTTATCGATCATCACTTCATTCCACAATTCCTGAGCTTTCACCGCCTGGCCTATTAACATATGAAGTCCGTTTATGGCTGTAATACCCATTTCTTTGGCATTTTTCAACAGAATTGTTTGCTTTGGATTATATATGAGGTCAATAACAGCTTTGAAATTTTCAAGATGAACTTTGTGTATGGGACTATTTACGATATATGGAAACATGCCTACAGGAGTGCAATTAATCAAAATATCGCCTTCATTTATGCGATGAAGATCTCCGTAGGATAAAACCACAAAGCCTTCATACCGTTTTCTGGCTTTTTCTATGTTACTGCTTACAAATATAATTTCTCCTATGGCGTGATTTAAAAGATATTGTGAAACCGCCCTGGATGCTCCTCCAGTCCCCAATATCACTGCAGTTTTGTTCTTAAGTTTAATATGGTGTTTATTAAGGGTCATACCGAAGCCGTAATAATCGGTATTGTATCCCATGGCTTTATCTCCTTTTATAGCGACAGTGTTGACCGCTCCTATTTGTTCTGCTTCCGGAAAGATCTCGTCAAGGTATTTAATTACATCTATTTTATATGGAACAGTGACATTAGCACCTTTTATGCCGAGAGCCTTGAGGCCAAGCACGGCATCTTTTAAATACTCTCTTTTCACCTCAAAGAGGTTGTATTTTCCTGTAAAACCGGTTTTAAGGAAAATTTTTTCGTGGATTTTAGGAGAAAGACTGTGGTTGAGACTTTTACCCATAAGACCGTATACTTTACTCACATTTCCACCTCATTTAGTGCATTTTTTGCAAATTCTTTACTCTGGACTTGCTTGCTAAGTTCCATGACTGTTTTAAAAAACTGTTCCAGCTCTTTGTCAAAGTCCCTGTTCTTCAATCTTGCTAAGTTTTTATTTAAGACTTCTGATTCCCTTTTTTTATCGAATATATGCATTTTATTGCTCATCTTACATGAAGCAATTTTTAGGGATATTTCCATTCGTTTTTCAAATAAATCCGCCAATTGGGCATCTATTTCATCTATCTTTGTTCTGAAATTTTCCAAGCACTCCATGTTCACCATCCCTTTCCAGCAATAAATCTAAAATGACAACAGCTACCGCTGCTTCTACCACTGGTATTACTCTTGGTACGATACACGGGTCATGTCGACCTTTTATTGTTAGGGTTGCCTCATGTTTTTTGCAGATATCTACCGTCTTCTGCAGCTTGCCTATGGAAGGAGTGGGTTTTACCGCTACCCGGAACACAAGCGGCATCCCATTGGTAATTCCCCCTAGAATACCTCCATTATTATTTGTAGATGTTTTGATTTCACCATTCTCTAATATAAATTCATCATTGGCTTGGGATCCTCTTATTTCAGTAATATTAAAACCTTGCCCAAATTCAACACCTTTTATTGACGGAATAGAGAACAAGGCGTGGGACAGGCGGCTTTCCACACTGTCGAAAAAGGGGGACCCAAGACCCGGCTGTAAATTTATAACAGCCGTTTCAATAATACCACCAACCGAATCCATCTCATTTTTAGCATTTATTATAGATTCTATCATTTTTTCAGCCATTTCTTTATCTAAAACCGGTAACGTGAAGTTTATCAGCTTTTTAAAAATGTTTTTATCTATATTCACAGAATCGAAGCTTTCATCCTTCACATCCTGTATGCTCTTTATGTGACTTCCGATAATAATATCCCGCATTTGTAAAACATGTTTTGCCACTGCACCGGCAAAAACCATCGGAGCTGTCAGCCTACCGGAAAAATGTCCACCGCCGCGGTAATCATTGAATCCGTTATTTTTAACAAAACCCGTATAGTCTGCATGGCCAGGCCTAAGAAGGCTCTTTAACTCAGTATAATCATCTGATTGTTGGTCTTTGTTAAAAATAACTGCGCAGAGGGGAGAGCCAGTTGTTTTTTCCTGAAAATATCCGCTCAATATTTCAAAGGAGTCACTTTCGTTTCTTGAAGTAGTAAGCAAGCTTTTTCCCGGCTGCCTTCGTCCCATTTCTTTCTTAATAAACTCCATATCAAGCTCGATACCGGGAGGTAATCCGTCCAAAACCACCCCAATTGCATTGCCGTGAGATTCACCGAAAACAGAAACTTTAAACTTATTCCCGAAAATCGAACTCATCTATTACACCTCCCACTTTGATAAAATCCTTCCAGAATTCGGGATAAGATTTATTTATTACTTCACTGTGTTTTATCACCACAGGCTCTCTGCAGCGGATCGTGGCTATAGCAAGAGCCATGGCTATCCGGTGGTCATTCCAGCTGTCTACGATGCCGCCATTTAGTATATTCTGCCCCTGTATAACAAGTCCGTCATGCATTTCAGTAATCTTAGCTCCTAGCTTAGTAAGTTCTGAAGATATGGCCTTTAACCGGTCGGATTCCTTGATTCTCAGCCTTCCAGCATTTATTACCCTTGTCGTTCCCCGGCTTAAAGCTCCAAGCACTGCTATTGCGGGCACAAGATCAGGACACTGTGAGGCATCAAAGGTTGTTCCGAAGGTTTCTGAAGTCTGGGTCTTAATGTGATTGAATCCGGTTACCGGTGTAGCACCCATGTTATGTATTATGTCCAGTATGCTTTTATCACCCTGGAGTGAATTCACATTCAGTTCTAGGCAAGTGATATGCCCTCCTAAAATGCCTGCTACCAGCCAAAAGGCTCCTTGAGAGAAATCCCCTTCTATCTTGCAACTGGTAGGTTTATATTTTTGATGACCTCTTATCAAAAACTGTTTAAAACCACGATTCTCAACAGTTACCGAAAACTTCTCAAGAGCATCAATTGTAAGGTCTATGTATCCTTTTGACTCCATAGGGGTGGTTGTTATTATCTTGGAATCGCCTTCCAATAGGGGCAGTGCAAACAATAAACCTGATATGAATTGAGAGCTTACATCACCCCTCACATGGAATTCACCGGGTTTAAGTTTGCCTGAAAAAGTCAAGGGAAGTCTTTGATTTTTTGTAGTATAATTTATATTTTGCTGCTCAAAAATTCGGCAGAATATATCCACAGGTCTTTGGTAAAGCCCGCCACTTCCTGTAAAGGCAACCTGTTTTCCTGCAATTGAAGCAACGGGAACTAAAAATCTGAGAGTAGATGCCGATTCTTTGCAATCTATTACACCTTTCTTGATTTCCAGGAATTTATCCCCTGTAACAGCTATATCATTTGCTTTGCAGTCAATAAAATCTGACAAGTATCTGACCCTTGCGCCTAGTGACTTCACAGCGTTTACAGTAGCTGTGAGGTCATCAGAAAATGAGATGTTGCGTAGTATACTTTCCCCCTCAGCCAGACTTGCACATATTAGCATCCGATGACTGATGCTCTTTGACGGGGGAATTGAGATTTCCCCATTAAGTTCTGATGGGGTTATTCTTACACATTTCATTACAAACACCTACTTTTATTTGTCTCTGCTTATATAAAAAACTTTGGAATATGTTCACGATTAATTCTCTTTATAAAGCATTTACCGATTGAGTTTAGTAATACAATGTCAATGTTCTTGCCCCTGATTTTTTTATCAAAGGCTATTGCCTTTATGATTTGCATGGCATCATCCTGTGGCATTTCATAGGGAAGGCTGTATTTTAACAGTATTTCTTTTATTCTCTTCTGAGTACCGGGTTGAGTTATGCCCATTTGTTCACTATTCCTGGTTATTTGATACATTCCTATGGCTACCGCTTCACCATGAGTGTATCTAATATAATTAAAATGATTTTCTATGGCGTGGCCAAGGGTGTGACCGAAATTCAAAATCATTCTGCTTCCGGTGTCCAGTTCATCCTGTTCCACAACGACTTTTTTAATGTTTAAACATGTTAAGATAATTTGTTCTATATTAGAAAAAAGGTCTTCTTTGTTTTGAAATCCCATAAGCTGCTCAAAAAAATCATCATCATTTATACAACCGTACTTTATAACTTCAGCCATGCCGTCATTTAAAAATCTTAGATCAAGAGTATCTAAAAAATTCGGATCGATATATACTGCTTTCGGGTGATAAAAACTTCCAATCAAATTTTTTCCTTCCGGCAAATCTACGGCAACCTTTCCACCTATGCTACTGTCTATCTGTGAAAGTAGAGAAGTGGGTACTTGAACGTAAGGTATTCCTCTTAAAAAAGTAGTTGCCGCAAATCCTCCCAAATCTCCTACTACTCCGCCTCCCAGGGTAAGAATACAGTCTGATCGAGTTATATTGAATTTGAGCAATTCCGTGTATACCTGTGCAAGCGTTGTCATGGTTTTACTTCTTTCTCCGGCTTCAACTACGATCACATGTGCATCGAAACCTACTGAATTCAGTATATTTAAGACTTTTGTGCCATAAAAATTATTGACATTTATATCAGTGATAACCGCAACTTTTTCAGCATGAGATATTTTTTTCAACATTCTGCCAAGTTCGCAAATCATGCCTTTTTTTATATATACGGCATACATCTTGTTACCCGCATTTATATCGAGTGTTAGCATCTAAGCAAGTTTCCTCCTTTACGTATGAATAACCTTCTTATACTTCGCGATTTTGCATTAAGGCTATTTGCCTTATATTGTTCATCAAATGCATAAATTTATCAGGTTTAATGGACTGATTTCCATCACATAAAGCCTTTGAAGGGTCATTGTGCACTTCAACCATTATACCGTCAGCCCCTACAGCTACAGCAGCCTTGGCTAAAGGCTCCACCATCCACCAGATGCCGCAAGCGTGGCTGGGGTCAACTATAATCGGAAGGTGGCTCAATCTCTTTATTGCCGGGATGGCACCTAAGTCAAGAGTATTCCTAGTATAATTATCAAATGTCCTGATGCCTCTTTCACATAAAATAACATTTTCGTTTCCACCAGCCATTATATATTCTGCTGCCATCAAAAACTCCTCAATGGTCGCTGATAGCCCCCTTTTTAGCAGTATGGGCTTTTTGGTCTGCCCCATTGCCTTAAGTAAGTCGAAATTTTGCATATTTCTGGTGCCTATTTGGATAATATCCACATCTTGTTCATACATCTCCAGTTTATCCACTGACATCAATTCTACGACTATGGGAAGCCCGGTTTTTTCTCTTGCATGCTTTAAGAATTCCAGACCCTTTTCTTTCAAACCCTGAAAACTGTACGGCGATGTTCTAGGTTTGAAAGCCCCTCCCCTTAAAAAGCCGGCCCCTGCTTTTTTTACTTCTATAGCTATTTCAGTTATTTGAGACTTGCTTTCAACTGAACATGGCCCTGCAATGACAGCGAGTTTTTTTCCGCCGATAATCGTACTATTCACTGGTATCATGGAATTTTCAGGATGAAAAAGCCGACTGGCTTTTTTATAGGGTTCCTGAACGTGGATTGTTTTTTCAACACTTTTAATAGCTTCAAAACACTCAGCATCAACATTGCTGGTATCTCCCACAATGCCTATCAAATGATAGTTCAAGCCTCTGGACTCATACACTTCAAGCCCCATATCAATGATTTTCCCTTTGATGGTTCCGATATCGTCCGAATCAGCATCAGTTTTCATAACAATTATCATTTGAACACCTCCAAATTTATTTTAGTAAGCAAAAAAAGGAATCTCATCCAGTGAGATTCCTTTTTAAGGGATATACAGATATAGTAAAAATTATTATAAAACATCTTTAAACTTGTTAAAAACCTCACTAGAGGGAGGACTTATTTTTTTGCAGAACAAATAACCATTACTAAAATAAAAATAGTACTGGCTAAACACAAAATATAATTCTGCAAACTCCCTTCCAGTAAGATTTGCCATACTTGATTCATCCTCCAAAGAGTAATTTTGAAGTATTTTTACTATCATATATAAACATTTGGTTTAAGTCAAGTAGATTTTTATTATTT
This sequence comes from uncultured Clostridia bacterium, assembly GCA_964520055.1. Taxonomy (GTDB): domain Bacteria; phylum Bacillota; class Thermosediminibacteria; order Thermosediminibacterales; family Tepidanaerobacteraceae; genus DUNY01. The sequence goes on along the minus strand of CAZFME010000068.1, from coordinate 4,564 downwards.
ATTGCGTGAAAATACATGCATATTTTGAACTTTGGAATTATAATTTCGGTTTAGGTAAATCATATATGGGATATGAACCTAGAATTTTGTAAAAACCCACAGATGATCTCAATTGATTTAAAGCAGTTTTTAAGGGTTCTGCAAATCTATGTCCTTCTACTTCTATTAAAAAAACGTATTCCCCAAGAACCCTCCTTGAAGGCCTTGATTCAATCTTAGTTAAATTAAGTTCCTTTTCAGCGAATATTTTCAAACATTTATAAAGACTCCCAGGCCGATTCTCCACCGAAAAAATCAGAGTAGTTTTATCACGGCCGGTAACCATCTCATCTTCTGTCGAAATTAAATAAAAACGAGTCATATTATTTTTGCCGTCTTGTATGCTTTTGGCCAAAATTTTCAGATTATATATTTTTGACAATGACATACTTCCTATTGCAGCGTTCTTCCCACCACTTTCGGATACCAGCCTTCCTGCCTCTGCAGTACTTGACATTTCTTTCAATCGAGCATGAGGTAAGCTCTCTCTTAAAAAATTCCGGCACTGAAAAAGGGCTTGTGGATGAGAATACACCTCCTGTATTTCTTCGAGAGGTATATTTTGTTTTGCAAATAGGTGCTGAGTGACCGGTAAAATCACCTCTCCTTTAATCATTGCTTCCATCCCATGGATAAAAGAATCTATAGTAATATTGACCGAACCTTCGAGAGAGTTTTCGACAGGCACAATTGCCATATCAGTTTCTGTGCCAACAGCATTCATTATATCGGTAATCGAAGAAAATGCTATTTTTTCGTATATAAAAGAGTTTAATTTCTGTTTTTTTATCCAAATATCCAGTGCTTCTTCAGTAAAAGTACCACTTGGTCCAAGAAATCCCATTTTCATTTTTCAAACCTCCAGTCCAGATATTGATATAAGAGGTATAAATTACATAGTTTAACAAATCACTATTTTAACATATATTATAAAGCATTATATTGCATAATTTCGTAATAGTCAATAAATACTGAACAAAATTTTATCCGATTAATTGTTGATTATTAGTGAGAAATTTAATGTAATTAAAAAATAATTTAAAGCAACGAGAGGCGTATAGTTAAAAGCATGAAAGCTAGGGTACCCAAGAATCCATAGGGCTTGTCCCATGTGAGCGTCAATTCTGGTATAGCACAAAGGACGATATACTAAAAAATCGTTTCCCAATCTCTTGCAATAATTAAATATAGATGCTATAATATCCCTTGCAAGTTCACCTTTTTGTATTTACCAAATAAGTTTTCACATCAAACGTTAAACGATGTGGGCGCTTAGCTCAGTGGGAGAGCACTTCCTTGACGCGGAAGGGGTCGTAAGTTCAATCCTTACAGCGCCCACCATTTTTTAATGGTAAAAATACGGAATATTCAAAACAAAAATACTAAAACCTCTACCTTTGTTTTATTGTATATGGTATAAGCCATATACATATAATATGTATTACAAAGGAAAGGGGTGGTTTTGGTGAGGTTATTGTCCTTAGGCCAAATTGAACCTATTGAGGGTTTTGAAGATAGATTAAAGCTTGAATTTGACTTGTTAAAAGAAGAGGGTTTCAAAATAACATTAAAAAAGGTCTATAAGAGTAGTGCTATATATTTTTACTGTTATGTGGATGACGAGGTAATACTGAAAGAAAATCATTATGATAAGTTTAGGCAAATATTTATTAATTGTGTAGCTAATGCACTTTCCGATATCATTATTAACTATTGGGAACCTATACTGATCAAAAGAATCATAATAGAAAACTACTTTTTTTTTAATAAAGTTGAGCAAAATAGGATATATGATTTCACTCGGGATATATTAAACTACAATGAATTAAGTGGAAAGCATGACATTTCATACCGGATAAAACGCAAGACACTTGTATTACATAAAATTCAGGAATATCTTGGCAATAGCAGCACAATCATTCTAGATGGTTTTATCAACTTTCGTTTAAAAGAATATATAAAGCAGCTGGAAGAGTCGGTAGACGTAGCTATTGATGAATACCTCATGGATAAGGAGTACCGGGAGTTCATTAAATTACTTCGTCACTTTGTTGACCTTCAAGAGCCTAAAAGGGATTTGGTCAATGTAGTATTTCACAATACTGAAATAATCTTAATGGATGAAAACTGCAAATTTATCGAAAAGGACTCAAGCCTGGACTTGATTGCCAAGGATAATCCGGAAGTAAATATGGATGATATAATTGTTAGCACTTTGATAAATATAGCGCCTAGAAAAATTACCATTCACGGTTTTACTGGAAAGGAGAAAAGAGAAGTTGTTAATGCTCTCTATAATATCTTTGAAGGTCGGATAAGCTTTTGCCATCACTGTGAAATTTGTCTAAAATCAAAACCTTTAACGACAAAATGAGGGTTAAAAGCCCTTTTTATTTTACTACAAATGTGCTATCATCAAAAATGGTGATGGCTTTATGAATTTATATATTCAATTAGCATTGATGCCTTTAATCGGAGCATTGATCGGATGGGGAACTAACCTTTTTGCCATAAAACTAATATTTCGACCTTTAAACCCCGTTAAAATTCCCTTCTTGGGGATCAAAATACAAGGTTTGATTCCTAAACGTCGGCTTGACATATCTCGAAACATCGGGGAGGCTTTAGAACATGAGATTATTTCTCCGGAAGAGATCATAGAGAGTTTAACTTCTGAAAAAGCCAAAGCTGATATCATAAAATACATAAGGGATATGATAACTGCAAGGGTTGATGAAAAGCTTCCGGGATTCATTCCTTCCGGTTTTCGCGGATCTATAGCAAATTATTTTGGCGACATGATTGACCGCAATGGGAATGAGATTTTTGATGAAGTGAAAACTACACTTGTCAGGAAAGCGAAAGCAGAACTGAGACTAAAGGAACTTGTAGAAGAAAAAATCAATTCCTTTGATCTGGAACAGTTAGAAGATTTGATTATTAGACTTTCAAAACAAGAATTAAAACAAATAGAAGTCCTAGGGGGTATTATAGGGTTTTTTGTGGGTATTGTACAGGCAGCAATTTCCTATTACCTTTTGTGACGTTAGATGCGAAATAATTAAGTTTTATTATACAGATACAGTCTCAGGCAGTACGATGGAGTGAGCGTAGTTTTGGCAAGCTCACTCGCTCTTGACAAGGGCTATAATAAGAATTATAATAAATAAAATTCTAATTATCATAAAAACCATGATGAGAAGAGTAAGCTTATGTTTTTCTCTTTAGAGAGGGGCCGGTAGCTGCAAAAGCCCTGAGAAAAGTAAGCCCAAGACCGCCTCGGAGTTTTATGGCTGCAAGCCTTATAAGCAAATGAGCTCAAATTAGGGTGGAACCACGGGAAAACCTCTCGTCCCTTTAGGGATGGGAGGTTTTAGATTTTAAAAAAAGGTTTAGCATAAAGCATTATATAAAAAAAGGAAGGGATCTTATGGATCAGGTAAAAGTGACTTTAAAGGGTGGAGCTGAAAAACTATATCATAATGGTGTTACATTGCTTGAAATTGCTGAAGATATTAGCAGGAAACTTAGCAAAGAAGCTGTGGCCGCTAAAGTGGACGGTGTTGTGAAAGATCTTGGCTGTAAAATTAAAAATGACTGCCAAGTTGAAATATTGACATTTGAAAACGAAGAAGGGCGCGAGGTATTTTGGCACAGTTCGTCCCATGTCATGGCTCAGGCTGTGAAACGATTATTCCCGGAAGTGAAATTAGCTATTGGACCGGCCATAGATGAAGGGTTTTACTACGACTTTGATCGAGAAGAAAGCTTTTCCCCGTCGGACCTTGAGAAAATAGAAAAGGAAATGACTAAGATAGTCGCCGAAGATTATGCCTTTTGCCGTGAAGATGTGCCCAGGAAAGAGGCTTTAAGTTATCTGGGAAAAATTGGCGAGCCTTATAAGGTAGAGTTGGTGGAGGCTCTTCCGGAGGAGGCACCTATCAGTCTTTATCAGCAGGGGGAGTTTACAGATTTGTGTGCAGGCCCTCACGTTCCTACCACGGGCAAAATAAAGGCCTTTAAACTCACAAGCCTTGCAGGAGCTTACTGGAGGGGCGATGAGCACAACAAGATGCTCCAGAGAATCTATGGTATTTCTTTTCCCAAAAAATCTATGTTAGCTGAGTATCTGGCCAGAATAGAAGAGGCAAAGAAGCGTGACCATCGCAAACTTGGTAAAGAATTGGATCTTTTTAGCATTCACGAGGAAGGTCCCGGGTTTCCATTCTTTCATCCCAAAGGTATGGTATTATGGAATTTGCTGGCGGATTTTTGGCGTGAGGAACACAAGAAGAAGGGTTATGAAGAGATAAAAACACCCATCATATTGAACGAAGAACTTTGGCGAAGATCCGGTCACTGGGAACACTACAAGGAAAATATGTATTTTACAAAAATCGATGGAATGGATTATGCGGTAAAACCCATGAACTGTCCCGGAGGTATACTCATGTATAAGGCAAACTCCCACAGTTATAGAGATCTACCCATAAGATTGGGAGAACTTGGTTTGGTCCACCGGCAT
>CAZFME010000067.1:0-12206 GCA_964520055.1 uncultured Clostridia bacterium | reverse complement strand
CTTCATTATCTACAATGCTTAAAAAAGATATTACCATATCACCTCCTCGCTTGACCAAGATTAACTTAGCTACAGATTCTTTAGAAGGTTATTTTGATGAACTTGAAAATATAGTTAATACATCTTTTACGATGGAAGTAGGGGACTTTTTAAAAACCGAAATAATGCAATTAATGGCGATTCCCTTTGCAAAAACTTTAGCTGAACAACTTTTTGCTCTGTCGAATTCAAACGGTTCCGTTGTTAATATGTATGAGACAAAGTCTAATGGAGATTCGGAGCAAATACATATTGATCACGCACCGGAGCGGGAAACTGTTGCAGGTATAACTAAACAAGAGCCGGAAAGTTTAACGCAGGATATTAACACTAAAGTGACGGTCAAACCTGTGGAGTTCCATGCTTTTAAGGAAGAACCGGTGTCCATTCAAAGTTCAAGTCTCGACTTGATACTAGATGTTCCTTTAGAGATTACTGTTGAGTTAGGTAGAACAAATAAGGCGATAAAGGAAATTTTAGAAATATCTCCCGGGACTATTGTTGAATTGGATAAAATGGCTGGAGAACCGGTTGATATTTTAGTTAATGGGAAATTAGTAGCCAAAGGTGAGGTCGTGGTTATAGATGAAAACTTTGGTGTAAGAATAACAGAAATAATTAACTCTGTTGATAGGGTTAAGAGTTTACAGTAATGGGAGGATGAGTTTAATGGGAGGAATATTAATAGTAGATGATGCGGCTTTTATGAGAATGATGATTAAAGATATCTTGACCAAAAACGGTTATTATGTATCAGGGGAGTCGGAGAATGGAGCTGTAGCAGTCAAAAATTATGAAGAACTTAAGCCTGATCTGGTTATCATGGATATCACCATGCCGGAGATGGATGGTATTGAGGCAGTGAGAAGGATAAAGGCAAATGACCCTTCGGCCAGAATAATAATGTGTTCAGCCATGGGACAGCAGGCTATGGTTATTGATGCCATACAAGCCGGTGCCAGGGATTTCATAGTAAAACCCTTCCAACCTGAGAGAGTGATAGAAGCAGTAAAAAAGGCTCTGAGTTAAAAAAGAGGGTTTTCAATGAAAAAATATATTATCCATTTAATTGTGTTTACTTTATTTTTTGTGTTTTTAGCAGAAACGCAAATTTTAGCAAATCCGGTAGACATTGACAATCTTAAAGAGTATGATTTTAATTCTCCCGAGGGTGTTTTAAATCAGAATTCTCCAGCTCCCAGAAGTGCTATGACATTCCTGATATATCTACTGCTTTTTATTGCTATCTCCGTATTGGCTTACCTTACCACTCGATGGATAGGAAAGCATCAAATGAAGCGGACCGTAAAAAGTAAATATATGGAGATAGTAGACAGTTTATCTCTCGGTGGTGAAAAAGGTCTTTATATTGTAAAATCACCTCAGGGATTTTTAATACTTGGTGTAACAAAAGAATGTGTATATTTATTGGAAAAACTGGGGGCTGAGGAGGCAGAATTAATAAGACAGGCGGAGGCAAATCATGAAAGCTATGATAAAGGTTTTGCCGTTTATTTAAGCCAGTACTTAAATAAAATTAAAGGCACTTCTGAACAGAGTAAATATGGTGGGTCAAAATGAGAATAAATAAAAAAATTATACCGAAACTAATTTATACAAGTCTATGGCTTATGAATTACGGAAAAATAGCATATGCTGCTCCCGAAGATATTCCCATACCATCATTTCCTTTCATAAAACCCGCTGAAACCCCAGGTGATACTGCTTTAGTACAATATTATCATTGGCACCTTCAATACTTATATTACTGACCTCTTTTACTCGAACAATAATCGTGCTTTCCTTTGTAAGAAACGGAATGGGAGTCCAACAAGTTCCGCCGACTCAGGTATTAATCGGTCTTGCTATATTCATGACTATATTTATTATGGCGCCGGTCTGGAGTGAGATAAATGATCAGGCTTTTCAACCTTACATAAATCAGGAAATCGATACCTCAGAAGCCTTGCAGAAAGCCCAGGTTCCCTTGCGCGGTTTCATGTTTAGACAGACAAGAGAAAAGGATTTAGCCCTTTTTGTGTATCATGCTAAGCTCAAGGAACCCATAAATTACCTTGACGATATACCTACTTATGTATTGATTCCGGCATTTATAATAAGCGAGTTAAAAACCGCTTTTCAAATGGGCTTTGTAATTTTTATACCGTTTTTGGTTATCGACATGATTGTGTCCAGTACACTTATGTCAATGGGGATGTTAATGCTACCACCTATAATGATATCTTTACCTTTCAAGATATTGCTGTTTGTTATGGTAGATGGATGGAATTTGGTAATTAATTCGATTCTTATAGGGTTTCGTTAGAAATTTTTAAGGAAGTGACAAAAATTGACCCAAGAGACGGTAATATATTTAGCACGAGAATCGCTATCAGTAGTTTTGCTGGTTTCAGCTCCTATGCTGGGTATTGGTATGTTAGTCGGAGTTATTGTCAGCATTCTTCAAGCTACAACACAAATACAGGAGCAGACCCTAACCTTCGTACCTAAAATTATTGCGATCATGATTTCAATAATTATATTCGGTCCATGGATGTTGACTGTTATTACACAATTTACCCAAAATCTTTTTTCTGAACTTCCATATTTTATAAATTAGGCTAGGTTAGGTCAGTAATATGGACAAAAATTTTGAAGTGGCTTTAGTAAAGTATTTATTAATTTTATTTAGGTGCTCAAGCTTTCTTATGTTGACACCGGTTTTTGGTCGTCGTGAAATTCCTGCTCATGTTAAAATTGGTTTATCTGCGCTACTTTCTTTTATAGTACATCCGATTATTCCCGACCCGAACTTAAACAGCAATTTATGGATTATGGCAACAGGTGTTTTAAAGGAGTTTATGGCGGGTATATCTATGGGTTATGCAGCTTTTTTACTGTTTTCATCTGTATACCTTGCCGGCGAAATAATTGATATTGAAATGGGCTTTGGGATTGTAAACGTTTTAGATCCTCAAAGCAACACTCAAGTGCCCCTTATGGGAAATTATTACTATATTTTAACCGTGTTATTATTTTTAACGGTTAACGGACACCATATGCTGATTTCAACTATTATTAAAAGTTATGAATTACTTCCTTTGGGTGAAGCTGTTTATCGAGAAGGATTGTTAAATATGATAATAATAGGCTTTAAAGACATGTTTATACTTGGCGTTCAGATAGCTTTACCAGTAGTATCCATTATTTTTTTGACAGACTTTGCTTTAGGTATAATTGCCAGAACAGTTCCCCAGATGAATGTGTTTATGGTTGGTCTTCCAGTAAAAATAGCCGTAGGGATGGTAGGAATGATCATAGTGTTTCCAATGTATTTAGTGATAATCGATGCAATTTATAACGGAACTTATGAAAAAATGTTAATGATAATACAAGAAATGTTGGTAATACCGTGAATTTACAATTATTTGCTCAGGAAAGGACAGAGAAGGCTACTCCAAGGCGAAGGCAAAAGGCTCGCGAAAGAGGGCAAGTATTTTCTAGCAGGGAACTGAATTCTGCTTTAGTTTTATTGACAAGTTTTTTATTGCTTAGGATAATCGGGAAAAATGCAGCCAAGAACATAATTGAGTTTTTTAATCATATTTTAACTGAATTTATAAATAGGGAGGACATATTCACTCAAAAAGGGATTGAAATGTTTTTAAATGGAATATTCGTTTTTGCGGGCAAATTTTTTTTACCAATTGCATTGAGCATATCCGGTGTTTGTCTGTTGTCCAATTATATGCAGATTGGATTTGTGCTTAGCTTAGAACCGATTTCACCTAAACTGGAGCGAATCAATCCGATACAAGGATTTAAGCGTATCTTTTCCCGGCGTAGTTTGTTAGAGTTGATCAAATCGGTTGTCAAGATTATAGTTGTTGCTTATGTGGTTTATACTTCAATAAATAAGTATAAAAACTTATTTCCGCTTATGTTAGATATGAGTTTACTTGATTCATTGAGACTAATTTTAAGTATAGTTTTTGAAATGGGTATTAAAGCAGCTATAACATTACTTATTATGTCGGTTTTTGATTATTTTTATCAGTGGTATGAATATGAAACCGGTCTCATGATGTCAAAACAAGATATTAAAGAAGAATACAAAGAAGTGGAAGGCAATCCACAGATAAAGTCAAGGATTAGGCAAATACAGAGGCAAATGGCTCGTGGTAGGATGATGAGAGATGTGGAAAAAGCTGATGTTGTTATTACAAACCCGACCCATTATGCAGTAGCTTTGGCTTATGATGCTACATTGCACTCTGCTCCCATAGTTCTGGCCAAAGGTGCTAACAAATTGGCCGAAAGAATTAAAGAAATTGCAACAAAGGAAGATGTTCCAATTGTAGAAAATAAGGCATTGGCTCAGACCTTATATAAAACAGTAGAAGTGGGAGATATAATACCGGAGTCTTTATATAATGCAGTAGCTGAGATACTTGCTTTTATTTATAGCCTGAAGGAGAGGAGGACCTATAAATGAAGTTTGGTGACGTAGTAATAGCTGTAATGGCCATTATAATAGTAATAATGATGATAGTACCACTACCGGCTGCATTGATGGATTTATTATTAGCTTTTAATATAACTTTTTCTATGATAATTCTGCTGATTTCAATGAATATGGAAAGGCCGCTTGACTTTTCCATATTTCCTTCTCTCTTATTGTTAACAACCATACTTAGGCTTTCACTCAATGTATCATCTACCAGGCTTATTTTAATCAGCGGGTATGCAGGTAAAGTTATTGAGTCTTTCGGGAATTTTGTAGTTAAAGGGAATCCTTTGGTTGGATTTATCATTTTTATAATTATTGTGATAGTGCAGTTCATCGTAATAACCAAAGGCGCCGAGAGAGTAGCCGAGGTGGCGGCGAGATTTACGTTGGATGCCATGCCAGGTAAGCAAATGAGCATAGATGCCGATTTAAATGCAGGTATAATCAGTGAAAGTGAAGCACGAAACAGAAGACAGGAAATTCAAAAAGAAGCGGATTTTTATGGTGCAATGGACGGTGCCAGTAAATTTGTTAAAGGTGATGCAATAGCAGGAATAATTATAGCTGTAATAAATATAGTAGGAGGCCTTATTACTGGGATAGTGTTGCAAGGCATGGAGCTTAAAGAGGCACTAAGCAGGTATACTCTTTTAACCGTAGGAGACGGTCTTGTCAGCCAAATTCCTGCCCTCTTAATTTCTACAGCAACAGGCATAGTTGTTACAAAAGCTGCCGGATCCGGCCATCTTGGTGATGACCTTATAAGACAGCTTACTGCTTATCCCAAGCTGTTACTTTTGTCTGCCGGTGCTTTAGGCCTTTTTGCTATAATCCCTGGATTACCCTTTGTTCCATTCATGGTTTTAGCGGGAACGCTTGGTTATATGAGTATATCTCTACAAAGGGCATCTGATCGAGAGAGTCAAAAGATCGAACAACTTCAAAAAGAAAAAGAGTTGGATGAAATGAGAAAACCTGAAAACATTTATTCATTGCTGCAGGTAGACCCCATCGAAGTTGAGTTCGGATATAATATTATTCCATTGGCCGATGCTAATCAAGGAGGGGATTTACTCGATCGTGTAGTGATGATACGCAGGCAATGTGCTTTGGATTTGGGCATGGTAGTGCCTATGATAAGACTTCGAGACAACATACAGCTCAAACCGAATGAATATATCATTAAAATCAAAGGCGTAGAAACGGCTCGCGGTGAACTGAGAACTGACAGTTATATGGTCATGAATCCGACGGGAGGTCCTATAGAGATAGATGGCATAGAAACCAGGGAACCAGCTTTTGGACTCCAAGCTCGCTGGATATCCGGTGATAAGAAAGAGATAGCCGAAATGAAAGGATATACAATCGTTGATTCATCTTCAGTGCTTGCCACACACCTGACAGAAGTTATAAAACAATATGCTCATGAACTACTTGGCTGGCAGGAGGTAAGAAATTTATTAGATAATTTAAAGGATCAATATCCGGCCTTGGTGGAAGACATCGTTCCTAAAATACTTACAATAGGTGAAATACAAAAGGTGTTATCCAATTTACTTAAAGAGAATGTTCCTATACGAGATATTGTTACGATTCTTGAAACCCTTGGTGACTACGCTGAATTGACAAAAGACCCGGATGTGCTGACAGAATATGTAAGACAACGACTAAAAAGAGTTATTACCGAGCGATTTGTAATTGGTAAAACCGCCCAAGTTATTACACTGGACGCTCAAGTGGAGGATGTGATCCTAGATTCTATTCGACAAAGCGAACATGGCTCATATGCGGCTATAGAACCATCGATGATTCAAAAGATCAGGAATTCTCTTGTTAAATTGGTTAATGATTTAAATATGAAAGGTGTATCCCCGGTAGTTCTAACAAATCCGATGGTTAGAATTTATTTTAAAAAAATTATTGAGGATTATATTTCATTTTTACCGGTCTTATCTTATAACGAACTTGAACCGGGGGTAGAAGTACAATCAGTAGGGACGGTGACTTTAAAATGAGGATAAGAACTTACGTGGCCGATACTGTTCAAGAAGCATTTTATAAAGTAAAAACCGATCTTGGAAAAGATGCAGTAATTTTGCAGACAAAGCATATAAAAAAAGGTGGATTCATGGGACTTTTTGCAAAAAAGATGGTTGAGGTTGTTGCAGCTAATGACATAAACCCGACATTCAACTTACCCAAAAAACCGGTTTTAACCACATTGCCTAGTATCCCCTCAAAATCTACAGAATCTAGATCATTTGCCGAAATTGATGGGATAAGGACTGATATTGCAGAAGTCAAGACCATGCTTAATAAATTGTATTCAGATCAAAAACAACAGGGATTTGTTGCAGATATAGATATCCCATTGCCTTTAAAAAAGTATTGTGACAGAATGTATGAAATGGAAGTTGAACCCGATATTATACATAAGATTATTAAAAATACTAAAAAAACTCTTTCGGATACAGATATAAACAACAAAACAAAACTATACAAAACGATAAAAAAAGAAATTGCCTCTTTGATTGATATAATTGAGCCTATTGAACTGTCAAAAAACAGCAATATCGTAGCATTTGTAGGACCAACAGGTGTGGGCAAAACAACAACTATTGCCAAACTTGCTGCGCACTTCTCACTGTATAAGAACAAAAATGTTGCCATGGTTACAGCAGATACATTCAGGGTCGGAGCCATCGAGCAGCTAAAGTTATATGGAGATCTTTTGGAAATACCCGTGCTCGTTGTATACAGGCCTGAAGATATTAAAGATATATTAACGGACCTGAATGACTATGATCTCTTATTGGTTGATACAATGGGATTTAATCCAAATAATCGCATGCAGATTAAGAAAATTAAAGGCTTACTGGATATTATCAATCCAAACGATGTTCATGTGGTAATAAGTGCGGCTACTAAAAAACAGGACATGTTTGGTATACTAAATAATTATAAGGAACTTCAATATAATAAAATCATAATAACAAAACTGGATGAAACAAAGTCTTATGGTATGATTTTAAACGCTTTAAAAGTAGCCGGATGCAAACTATCTTATTTTACCATGGGACAAAACGTTCCTGATGACATCGAAATAGCCTCAGCTGACAAGATTGCAGATATGATTTTGGGGGAAAGCGAAGATGTATGAACAGGCTCTTAAGTTGAGGAAAATTATGGCCCAAAAGAAACCTCCCACTAGCTTTAACGGAAATATAAGGGTTTACTGTGTAACAAGTGGCAAGGGCGGTGTGGGTAAAACCAATTTATCAGTTAATATGGGGTTGGTTCTTCAAAACTTGGGAAAAAAGGTTCTAATAATCGATGCTGATTTAGGTCTTGCCAATATTGATGTGGTAACAGGGTTATATCCGAAATATAATCTTTCACATATACTATCCATTGGTAAGTCCATCCAAGATGTAATATTGGGGGGCCCAATGGGGATTTCCATCCTTCCGGGAGCATCGGGCCTATATGACCTTGCCAATATCACAAGTACAGAACTTAGAATACTGATTGATAGCTTCAGTAGTATTGCAAATGCTTTTGATATAATAATAATCGATACCGGTGCAGGTATATCACAAAATGTAATAAGCTTTATTCGCTCTTCTGATGAAGTAATAGTGGTGACTACCCCGGAACCTAGTGCCGTGACAGATGCCTATGCCCTTATTAAAATCGCACACAAGTATTGTGACAACATACATGTGGTAGTAAATAAGGCTGACAACTATAAAGAAGCCGAATATACTATGGAAAAGTTATCAAAAGCAACAAAAAAGTTTTTAAATATAAAAATTAACTATCTTGGCTTTGTCTTAGAAGATAAATCGATTTATAAATCAAACATGGTCCAAACTCCTTTTTTTATCAAGTATCCGAATAGTTTGGGATCCAAGTGCTTGACAAATATCAGTAAAAGACTCATATATGGTAAACAAGCACCGTTAGAAACCAGTTTAACTGTTGATGGCTGGTTTGCAAAACTTATGTCGTTTATTAAAACAAATGTGGGGGCTATGTAGTTGAGTGAAGGTTTTTTAAAAATAGGGATGAAGGTAACTATTGAAGTTCAAAGGGAGAATGTAGAATACTTTTTCTCGTCGAAAGTTGAAGATATTAACTTGGAACGCATTGTTTTGAGCATGCCCATGAAAGGGGGTAGAACCTTTTTCGTAGGTATTAATGAAAACATAAATATTTATTTTTCAAAAAGAGGTTCTTTTTATTGCATGAAAGGTATAGTGGAAGATAAACAATATAATCCGATTCCAGTTATTATAATACACCCTTTAAGCCCCCCGTATAAGAAACAAAAGCGGAGTTATTTTAGATTAAAAATATCTTATAAAATATACATAAAATTATCCGGCTGCGATGATTGGATACAAGGATACACCCGTGATATAAGTGCAGGTGGGGTTAAATTTTCTCATTCGATGATGATAAAAAAAGGAAGTATTATCGAAGTGATAGTTCCTGAGATTTTAGGTGAAATGGTTTTGAAAGCGGTGGTAGTCAGAACAGAAAGAAACAGTGCCAGAAAAATAAATGTATATGATATTGCAATTGAGTTTATAGAGATGGATGAACATATACGCGATAAAATTGTTAAATTCATACTTACTAAGCAAAGAGAGCTTAGGGTTAAGGGCGTAGAGTGATTGCAGATGTTTAGAACTTTCAATGAATCAATGACAGAGGTGAAAAAAATGCACAATCAGTATTTGGATGTATTCCTGGAGGAAGCTACAGAGCATATAGATAATCTTAATAAATACCTTTTAGAGTTGGAAAGCAATCCCGCCCAAGAAATTGTCGATGAAATATTCCGTTCAGCTCACACTCTAAAAGGTATGTCAGGTACCATGGGTTATATCCAGCTTTCAGAATTGACTCATGAGATGGAAAATGTATTACAAGAGATAAGAAGCCATAAAATCAGTATTGATGCTCAACTTATCGATGCCCTTTTACAATGTGTCGATATCCTGGAAGAATTAATCAGCGATGTAGAAGAACATGGTGAAGAAAAACAGCGAGATATACAGATGACAATAAGCAAACTCAAGGGTGAAAATAAGTTTTATTTAAAAAACATAAGAACAACGACAGTGGAGAAAAAAGTTGCAATTCATGATTTCAATGAATATGAAGCTCGCTTAATTCGTCGAGCTTTAGAAGAAGGATTTTATATATGGAAAGTGGTTATAAGACTAGTTGATGAATGCCTTTTAAAATCTGCGAGAGCTTTTCTAGTTTTTAAAACTTTGGAGGAATTTGGTGATATAATCAAAACCGAACCTATAGTCCAGGATATTGAAGATGAAAAATTTGACAATAAATTTATTTTATTTTTAATTACTTCACGAAATAAAGATGAAATTTCCAAGTCCTTAAGAGCTGTATCAGAGTTAAAAAGCGTAGACATTGAGGCGATTAACCAAGATTCAATGACGATCCGTGAAACAAATTCGGTCAAATACCAAAGTGATTCTAAATTGCCCAAGCTTTCTTCAACTAAACATATAACATCAAAAGGAATTAATGGCCTTAAAAAGACTAGTAAAACTTTAAGGGTAGATATCGAGCGTCTTAATATTTTAATGAATCTTGTCAGCGAATTGATTATAATAAAAACACGATTGGATGATATTGACGGCGATAATGACTATCAAGCCCAACGTGAAGCTATTGAGTATCTTGAGCGAATTACTTCTAATCTTCATGATGCAGTAATGAAGGCAAGAATGGTTCCTATAGAGAATGTATTCAACAGGTTTCCAAGAGTTATACATGATCTGTCCCGTGAGCTTTCGAAGAAGATTGATTTATTAATCGAGGGTGCCGAGACGGAATTAGACAGAACAATAATAGATGAAATTGGAGATCCATTAATACACCTTATTCGCAATGCAGCTGATCATGGTATTGAAAGTCCTCATGAAAGGATTGGTAAGGGTAAGCCCGAACATGGAACTATCAAACTAAAGGCATATCATGACGGAAACAATGTGGTTATCGAGGTGTCTGACGATGGCAAGGGAATTGATTCAAGCAATGTACTTAAAAAAGCTGTAGACATAGGTCTAATTGGCAAGGAACAATCAAAAAACCTAAAAGAACATGAAATAACATCATTTTTATTTGAACCGGGATTCAGCACCACAAGTAAAGTTACTGATGTATCAGGAAGGGGGGTTGGCCTTGATGTAGTCAGAACCAAAATTGAGTCTCTTGGTGGTTCTATTGAGATTAACAATAAAAAAGATATCGGTATAACATTTCAAATCAGGTTACCGCTTACGCTAGCTATTATACAGGCTTTAATGGTAATGGTCGGAGAAGAAAAATATGCTATTCCTCTCAGTTCTATTAAAGAAACTATAATAGTCTCTAGAGAAGAAATAAAAAAAGTTCAAAAAAGCGAAATGACTGTACTAAGGGGAAATGTAATTCCTATAATAAGACTCAGTAGAGCTTTAGATATTAAAAAACAGGATGAAAACCCGGAAAACTTGACATTAGTGGTAGTTAAAAAAGGAGAGAAAGATATTGGTTTGGCTGTAGATGACCTCATAGGCCAGCAGGAAATAGTAATCAAAACACTCGGTAACTTCTTCAAAGATATTAAATTTATCGCCGGAGCTACAATACTTGGTAATGGTGAGGTGGCTTTAATACTGGATATAAACAAACTAGTCTGAAGGGGGAATTTAAATGACGAAAAATATTCGTCAGTTTGTAGAATTTAAAATAGGCGAAGAGGAATATGGTATAGACATTTTACAGGTTAAGACCATCGAAAGAATGATGCCGATAACCAGAGTTCCTAAAGCTCCTAAATTTGTCGAGGGAGTTATAAATTTGCGTGGAGAAATAGTTCCTGTTATAGATTTGAAAAAAAGATTTGACTTACCTTCCGGCGAAACTACAGATAATACTAGGATAATTATAGTATCAGTAGATGATATAACGATGGGTATGATTGTTGATTCAGCTACGGAGGTAGTTCAGCTGGCTCAAGATGCTATTGAACCGGCACCGCCAATTACAGGCAGCATAGATTCAGATTATCTTGACGGTGTAGGAAAGATTGATGGAAGATTACTAATACTGCTTAATGTTGCACAGCTCTTGAAACCCCAAGAAATAAGCCAGTTGGCTCAAATGTGAAGGTGAATTGAATGTATACTGATTTAGAGATTGATGCACTCAAGGAGATAGGAAATATTGGAGCGGGTAATGCTGCTACAGCCTTATCAATGCTACTTTCAAAGAAAATAACACTTAAAGTTCCTCAAATAAGAATTATTCCCTTTGATGATGTCTCCAAATCAGTAGGTGGGCCGGAAAAACTCGTAGTCGGTATTTTTATGCGCATCAACGGAGACATTGACGGAAACATTTTAATTGTAATATCTGAGCAAGACGCATATGGCTTAACGGAAACATTGTTGAATTTTAAAAGAGATAGGGATTGGAATTTTTCTGATATGGAGAAATCAGCATTAACGGAATTGGGTAACATCGTCGGAAGTTCTTATATTGCAGCCCTGTCAGAACTTACTAAGCTTTCGCTGAGAATTTCAGTTCCAAGTCTTGCCTTTGACATGGCCGGAGCAATTATAAGCTTTCCACT
>CAZFME010000066.1:0-12351 GCA_964520055.1 uncultured Clostridia bacterium | reverse complement strand
GAACACACATGCACAGGGTGTACATGGGAAGGTAGAGGATTAAAATCAATCTTATCTACAAACAGTACACCTTGGATATCTATATGGCTGTAATCATTATTATATATGTGCTTTGATTGAATACTTTTTTCCTTAACAAAGTAAATATACTCCAATAGTTCCTCCAATCCTTGAATCATGTAGCTTTTGTTGGTGGTGTATTTTACTTCGCCAATAATTATCTTAGCTAAATCACCAGTATTCTTGTCAATAACTTCAATTAAAATATCCGGTCTTCCACTCCAAAAATTATTCCTAAAACTAATATCATCAAACAGGATTCTAGATATGGATTTAGCATTATTAATTACGGCCATTTTCCTTTTCAAATATTCATTATCTGTATCTTTTATTTCATCAAACCCTATACTAAACAAAAGATTGCCAGAACCCACACTATCATGGTATATATTGTAGAGGAAGTTCTTATCCTGCCAACTGGCTACCATATTGTTGGTGCCGTCAACAATGTGCATTTTTGCATTAAAGGCATTTTCCCTTATAATATTGATTATCCAATATAATTCAAACAGGGTGTTTTCATCCAAAATTTCTATAAAAGTTTCTTCAAATAGTTCTTTGGCCATGGTCTCATCCATATTTAGATTAATTAAATCCAAATATTTTTTTAACAGTTTAGCGGCTGTGCTGTACAGCACATTCCTGCTTTTAATCACATCTTCAATCATTCTGTCGGTAACATAAATATTTTCGATATCTATTCTACTTATATATACATTTTTTTCATATATTTGTTTAATAATTCTATTTATATGATCACCTTTAATATACCAGCTGTAGTCTGCGAATCTATCCATGTGAATATCCACAAATATTATATTATAAACAGTTCTAATGAACTTTTTTAGTACGACATTTTCTTTGGTATTATACCATTTGTCTATTTCATTACACACAAATAAGGTATTATCCCTATAATTAGTGTTTAGCTTTAAATTTATGGTATTTTGCCAATGGATGCTCCCTCGGACTTCATTGTGGCAAATTGCATTAGTTAAATTTGTAGAGGTTTTTAAATTTCTAATTAAATGAGGAAGGTCTAATATATAATCTCTTACTTCAGGTAACAACAAAAAATGTATTTTTATCAAATCTTCTATTCTATCGATATTTAAATTCAATTGATTTAGGAAAGGCTTTGGAGATAACTTGCCAGATTTTAGATATATTATTAAATCATCAGAAATGGCTTTCATTAATTCTTCTTTACTTGTCTTCATACCTACATCCCTCTAAATTCTAAAAAAATCTTTAATAAATGTATCCAGCATGGTTCTTTTCTGAGAGAAATCTTTTATACTTGAGTTATATAATTCTTGAGTGAATTTAAGGATGTCGTTTGGCATAATCCCTTCAAATTGAGGCAAAACATACAGTATTAACGCTGAAGTATAGTCCCCCTGTATGCTCACATATCTAGCAATATCTTCAATAATAGCAGGTCCGACTATTCTATATTTGTTGATAATGTTCCAGATTTCTACCAGGCCTTTTCTTAGGTCAACATCATTGATGCTTTTATCCTCAATTTCCCATACAGTTAAATACCGATTCATGATTTCTTCATCAATATTTTCCGGTATTCCTACAGTTATGAAGGCAAATCTCCTCATAAAAGCATAGCTCATCTCATAAAGAGAGGTTTTGTCAAAGGTGTTCATAGTCCCAATAATTTTCCAGTCTTTAGGTATGATGTATTCATAATCATTAGGCTGTATTACCGCGTCGTTTTTTTCAGGTCTTAAAACTATGTTTTTATCTGATTTAGATTTGAAATGTAGTGTTATTTTATCTCCTGTTAAAACGGAAAATAAAGAACCAAAGGCTTTATCAATATCAGCTCTATTTATTTCATCTATAATTAGCCATTTATTCATAGGAGAATAATCTTCACTATTCTTAAATAGCTGCAAAAATATTCCCTCATCGAAAAACAAAGCTCCACCTTTATCTGGCTTGTATCCACCAATAGTATCATAGGTAGACCAATCTGACATTGCAGTAACCATTTTATAATCTATGTCGTAGTTTTCACATATTTCTTTTGCCAGCTTTGATTTGCCTGTTCCAGGAGGGCCCACAAGTATAATATGTTTTCCTGACTTGAGAGCTGTAGATATTTGGTTTATTAAGACATCAGGATTTTCAAAGATTAGTTTCCTTATTTCAATATTTTTATTAAAATCTACTTCAAGATCACCATAGGATTTTTTATCATCAGGTGAAATACCATTACCACCATTTTCGAGAGGTTTATTAATCTCCTTAAACTGATAAAAAACCTGAATCATCTTTTGTCTTACATTTTTAAAGCTAAAACTGTCAGGATCTTTAATTGTTACAATATTATTCTCTAAAAAATTATCTTTCTTTCTCAGCTTATCACCGAATGTCAGTCCAAAGGATATATTATTAAAGTCAAATTCCTTAGTATAGCCGAGACCAAAATACAACTGGGCTGAACTTTTATGGCTATCTTTTTCCTTAGGATAGAGAGTAAACCAACAGCAGGAATTGCCATAGTTATTTGGCCCATAGAAGTCAGATATAAATTTATTTTCCTTGAACTGAAAATCCTTAAATTCATCAATAGCTTTAACACTGTTGAAAAGTTTTTCAAGCTCGATATTTACTTTTTCCTTATATTTCTCGTAGTAAAAGGGGAATAAGATTCTAAAATTGTTCCATTGTTTTAGTATGTTTTCTCCAAATCTATTTTGAGCCTCAGCTTTTATTTCTTCCAGTCGGTTTATGCTTATACTTCCATCATTTAGTACCTCGTCTGCAACTTTGAATCTAATGAAGTTTACCTTATCATCTCCTTCATATCTGGTCCGGATTTCATTTAAAAAGTTTTTATCTAATTTGTTGATATAATTTATAAATATTTCATCACTTAATTCAAAAGAGTTAATTTTTTCGGCATGTTCGTGGAGATATTTGACAGCAATCTTAGTATAAAGTTCCTCATAGCAAGATACGCAGTATATGAAATCTTGAATATCCAGCATATTTGGATTATCCATATGACCATTATTCTCAAAATAATCGAGTAAAATTAAACACAGTTGATAGTAGTTAGAATAATTGGTGGGTATGTCTCCTAAGGTTTCTTTGATTCCAAAAGTGTTTAAAAAATCTTTATAAATGCTTCCTTTATACAAAGGGTATTTTTTTAAATCGTACCCTGCAAGTAGGTATCCAAAGAGTGGAGCACCTAAACGGATTGATTTATTATAAAATTGGCCACTATTTATAAATCTTGTGATTCTATCCTTTAAATCTGCAGACCCCTCATATAGATAATTAAAAAGTTCCGCTACCTCTAAAGGCTTTGCCGATGCATAATCTTTTAAATCACTTACGTTGCTCCAATGAACAAAACTACCACTAGATGGATTTTCTTTTTGAAAGTAATCTACGATATCCACTATATTTTCAGAAGTAATTTTCTTGTTTTTTAAGTGATTATTGCTATTTGATAAAGCTCTTTTTTTATACGATTCATAGTAATCATCGGTATTTTTAAATGATAAGTACTCTTTAATTGCTATATCCATATAGTTATCTTTGAAAAGCTCATTTTTTAAGTCCTCAACTCTCATTTATATTCCTCCGCTAAAACAATTTTAAAGTTATATAATAAATTCAGCAAAAGTAAAGAAAATCCTTTTTATAAATCCAAATATAATAGTTTTGAAAGTTAATGGATTAAAGCTGGCTTCTACAGCTTTAAAAAGGATAAGTATGCTATAATACCATTAAAAATTACCAAATATTCGAATAGTGTCACATGGAGGGATTTCATATGAGCAATAATATGTGGCTTGTCAGAGCTGGTGAAAGAGGTTATATGTTTGAAGAGTTTATCGAAAAAAAAGTCATTGCAATTGGATGGATTAAGATTGGGGACTTGTCATCTGTAAATTCCCGCGAAGAAATTAAAGACATAGTAAGAAACAAATATTCTAATTATAAAGAGGGCGCAGTAAATATAACAACTGGACAAATATTCAGGTTTAAATCCATTTTTAAAAAAGGGGATCAAGTAATTACATATAACCCGGAAACCCGTAATTATCACATAGGTAAAATAGTTTCTGATTACGAATACAACGAGACTCTTTTAAATGGAATGAAACATATACGTAAGGTTGAATGGGGAGAAAGTATTTCCAGAGATGAATTGTCACCAGGCGCAAGAAATACACTTGGTTCTATTATGACTATTATAGAAGTTCCCCCAGAAGTAAAAAAAGAGGTTAACGAATTACTGGAAAATAACAGCAAGAAGACAATTGATGAAACTGATGAGACTAATGAAGAATACGACTTTGATGCTATAAAAGAAGATGTAATTGCCAGAGCACATGAATTTATAAAAGATAAGATACAGACTTTAGATTGGGAAGAAATGGAGGAATTAGTTGCGGGAATACTGAGAGGTATGGGATATAAGACACGAATCACTCAAAAGGGGCCCGATAGAGGAAGGGATATCCTTGCATCACCGGATGGTCTTGGCCTAGA
Organism: uncultured Clostridia bacterium; assembly: GCA_964520055.1. Taxonomy (GTDB): domain Bacteria; phylum Bacillota; class Thermosediminibacteria; order Thermosediminibacterales; family Tepidanaerobacteraceae; genus DUNY01. The sequence goes on along the minus strand of CAZFME010000066.1, from coordinate 7,761 downwards.
AGAACCAAGAATTATAGCTGAAGTAAAACATAGAACAGCTCAAATGGGCTCATCTGATATCAGAAGTTTTACTGGCGGTCTCCGAGGTGGGGACAAAGGCATTTACGTTTCTACCGGAGGTTTTACGAAGGAAGCAAAATACGAAGCAGAAAGGTCAAACGTGCCAATTGCAATAATTGATTCAGATGGTTTAGTTGAATTGATCACACAATATTACGACGAATTTGATGTTCAAACAAAATCTCTAATACCATTAAAGAAAATATATTGGCCTCTATAGAAGAAAGCCGACAGTAAAAGAACAAGAAGGAAACTGTGCAAATTTGGGAAAACCGTGGCGGTGAAGTTTTCCTTCATACCCGCAATTTCTATAACCGTATATTACCGGAAAATCCTTTATTTATAGGATTAAGGATATAATACATGACCGGGGAGCCTTGCTTTTCGCGTAACTTTATTTTAAGCATATCCGATGCTATAATAGGGTAAATAAAGAAGTCTGAAAAAAGTTAATTTAAGTCGGAGGGGAGTATGCCGAAAGACAAAATCTATGTGAGTTACGGTAATAATCCCAGAGAGATGATTAACGATGTTTTATCAAGCTTAAAAATAGAAAATTATATAAAACCGGATGCCCTCATTGGGATAAAGCCTAACTTAGTTGTTGCAAAACCTTCTACATCTGGAGCAACCACATCGCCGGAGCTTTTAGAAGGTGTAATTGAATACTTAAAATCGAAAGGATTTAAAACATCGTAGTTTTAGAGGGTTCATGGGTTGGAGACCGAACTTCAAGAGCCTTTGAAGTATGTGGATATACAAAGATTTCTAAAGCTTACGATGTTCCTTTAATCGATTTGCAAAAAGATACATATAAGTCATGTTCTGTAGAAGAAATGAAAATCGACATATGTGATCAAGTGCTGAAATTAGATTATCTAATAAACATGCCCGTACTTAAAGGGCATTGTCAAACAAAGATAACCTGTGCTTTGAAAAATTTAAAAGGTTGTATCTCTAATAAAGAAAAGAGAAGATTTCATACTATGGGATTACATAAACCCATTGCATATCTTAATAAAGCCATAAAAAGCGACTTAGTAATTGTAGATGGATTGATAGGAGACTTGAGCTTTGAAGAAGGGGGAAACCCTGTACAAATGGATCGAATTATTGTGGGCTTCGATCCGGTTTTGATAGATTCCTATGTTGCAAGTTTAATGGGATTTGCTCCTGAAGAAATACCCTATATTAAAATAGCTGAAAGTATAGGTGTTGGCAGCTGCCAAACAGCAGAAACTCAAGTTTGTAAACTAAATGAAGATTATAATACAAAAAAAATACCTAAATCCCGAGAAATTGAAAGACTGTCTAAGTATGTAGAGGAAAAGGATGCTTGCTCAGCATGCTATGGCAGCTTAATTCATGCTTTAGCCAGATTAAACGAACAGGTAATATTGAATAAAGTAAGGGGAAAAGTTTTCATAGGGCAAGGATATAAAAGAATTGAAAGCAAAGGCATAGGTGTAGGAACCTGCACTAAAGGATTTGAAAAAAATGTACCAGGATGCCCTCCAACAGCCAAGGACATAATTGGTATTTTAAAAGAAAATATAAACAATTAATTTACAAACTATACATTATCAGACTACTCCACTTATTGCTTTATTTACACGGTAAAAAACAGCCGGCAAATAACAAGTTTTAAAAATCTACTGTCCGGAAATTCCGGATAGTTCAAAAAAGGAGGGACTTAGGATGTTCCAAGACCGTTACGATGCGGGAATGCAACTGGTCGGAAAACTGAAAATGTATAAAGACGACCCCGATGCCATTGTATTTGCAATCCCTAGGGGAGGGTATCATAGCCGATGTGGTATGCGAACAATTAAATCTCCCCATGGACATTGTAGTAACTAGGAAGATTGGAGCCCCCTTTAATGAGGAACTGGCCATAGGAGCAGTGGACCCCAAAGGTGGAAAGATTTTAAATCACAATGCAATCAACATGATTCGTGCGAGTGTCGAATATATAGAAAAGGAAGCTAGGCGCAAAGCCGAAGAGGCAAGAGCCAGACTGAAAAAGTATAGGGGAACAGATGAGTATGATGTCCTGAAAGGTAAAAATGCTATAATTGTGGATGATGGGATAGCCACAGGTTATACTGTAATGTCGGCTATAAAATTTTTGAAAGAATTGAAACCGGAAAAGTTAATTTTAGGCACACCGGTTATAGCTCCTGATACCCGGTCAGAAATGGAAAAACAGGTAGATGAGTTGGTGTATGTAATATCCAGAGAGCCTTTTTACGCGGTGGGTCAGTTTTATAAAATGTTCTTCCAGGTATTGGATGCCGAGGTTATGAATGTCTTGACTAAGAGAACATTTCCCAGGAGTACTTAGACTTTATAATTAATTGTAGTATAAAAAGATAAAACGCGACAATATTACAGAAAAATCGAACTTGACACAAAAGTACAATTACAATAAGATTTGTATAGAGAGACAAGATTAAACCAAGGAGGGGATTATGATGACTGTAGAGACAACGGAAGGAAAGCTTAAATCCTTTGATGGGACCGAAATATTTTACCGAAAGGATATTCCTGGAACAATAAGGGCAATAGTGGTTATAGTTCACGGATTGTGTGAGCATTTGGGAAGATATGATTATGTGACACAGAAGTTTAATGACAAGGGATTAGGAGTATACAGGTTTGACAATCGCGGTCACGGAAAATCCGGTGGTGAGCGAGGCTACGTGGAGAATTTTCAAAATTTCTTTGATGATGCCGATAAGGCTGTAGACTTGGTTTTAGCTGAACATGAAGACCTTCCGGTATTTATGTTGGGGCACAGTATGGGAGGATTTATTGCTGCAGGATATGGTATGAAATATCCAGGGAAACTAAGAGGTCAAATCTTGTCAGGCCCCGCATTACTCGAGATTGAAGCTTTAGTAAAAGACATAAAAAGAGACAACTATTTTGAAAAAAATCCAAGGGAAAAAGCTCCTAATGCTCTATCAAATCTTATATGTAGAGATCCTGAGGTAGTCAAAGCCTATGATGAAGATCCATTGGTTTTGAAAGAAACTAATTTGAAATTGCTAGGAGAAGCCTTTGTTAAAGGACCGATATGGTTATCGGAAAATGTCAATAAATATGAATATCCATGCCTTATACTCCATGGGGAAGATGATAGAATAGTTACTTCGGAATCATCAAAATGGCTCTATGAAAATGCACCATCAAAAGATAAATCCATAAAAATTTACAAAGATTGCTACCATGAAATATTAAATGAAAAAGAAGAAAAGGATGATGTAATAAAGGACATTATTACCTGGATTGAAGATAGAATTTAAACCGCATTTTTTAAGATAAAGCCCTAGGTGAATCAATAAACCTAGGGCTTTTAATGTTACTTTTTGCTTTGATCTTTAGGCACATAAATAAGCAAATCCCCTACTTGACAATTAAAAAATTCACATAACTGATCTAAAGTTTCAGAAGAAAAACGTGTGACTTTTTGATTATACCAGTTTGAAATAGTATTTTTATCAATACCTGTTTTCTCACCAAGCTCAAGCATAGTTTTAATGCCATTTTCAGCCATTAGGATTGCTAATCTATTCTTTATCATTACAAACTCCTTCCACAGTAAACAATAATTTTTATGCATTAATCCATAAAAATTATTGACATATACATAAATTTGTGCTAAACTATCACTTGAAGAAATCATTCAGTTGCTTTTCTTGTTATTAGATAGAATAACAAGACTCAAAAAACAAAAACGCAAGCTACTTTATTAATTAAAAAAATTCAAGAGAAAGGAGGAGAAATTGAGACAAAAAACCCTCACATAACAATAGTAAAATAATTTATGTGCAGGGGTTACATTAATGCTTCTGCGTCAAATTTATTGTATCATGTTCCTTTCAAATTGTAAATTTTATGTAGGAGGAATGTTAAATTGACCGAACAAGTTTTTCAAAATGATATAATAGGCGACTATGCGCTTTCACCCGTTCCAGAAGAAGCGAGAAAAAGTTCTTTCAATGCTATGCTGGTTGCAGCTGGATGGAGTATATGTATGTCCGCTCTTTTTGTAGGGGGCACTCTTGGTTTAAACTTGTCGTTCAGAGAAGGCATCATAGCGGTAATAATAGGTCAAGCAATATTATATGTTGTTGGCAGTATAACGGTTTATTTAGGGGCTAAATATGGTGTATCCACTGCTTTGTTAACACGGGAGTGCTTTGGGGAAATTGGAGCTGCCCTTTTTGGTTTAATTTTAGTGATAACTTTAGGCATAGGATGGTTTGCTTGGCAATCGGCATTTTTTGGAATGACTATAAATTCGATGTTTGGTGAACTTGGATTTTGGCTTACTAATCCTAAGATAGCTACAATATGGGGTGCCTTGTTAATGATGCTCACGGCGTACTACGGGTACAAAGGCGTAGCTTATTTGAGTTATTTGGCTGTTCCCTTAATAATGATATTATGCATCTTTGGTGTGACACTTGCGATAGAAACTACAGGCAGTTTTGCTGAGTTATTTACAGTTCAACCAATCGAAAAAGGAATGAGTATCCTTGAGGGAGCGATAATCGTAGTTGGTGCTTCTGTTGCAGGTGCAATATGTCTGCCTGATGTATCAAGATATGTAAAGGGAGATCCCAAAAAAGGAACAATAATAACCATCACCGGCTATGTTTTAGGGGGCGCATTCTGTATGATTTGCGCTCTTGCCATGACACTGACTGCACATGTGCCTGGCGTTGGTACAGTGGCAGATATTCCTGCCGTAATGAATGCTCTTGGCCTTGGATTTGGAGCTTTGTTGGTTTTGATAGCTGCGCAATGGTCTACAAATGATAATAACCTATATACTGGTGCATTAGGGTTAGTAAATATTGTAAGAATTAAAAGAAGGCATGGCGTAATCCTATTAGGTATTATTGGCTTAACTATAGCAGCAATGGGGATACAAGATTATTTTGTACCTTTTTTGAATGTGCTTGGGATATTTATTCCTCCCATTGCTGGTGTGCTTGCTGCTGATCATTGGATTGTAAGAGGCAAAAGACCGTATGACTTTGGGCCAGGGGCTGAACACTGCAAATTAAATGTTCTTGCATTAATAGTAACAGTTATTTCAGGGTATATTGGTGGGTATGTAATTAAATCCGGTTTATCTTCTATCTATTCAATTTTAATTGCAACATTATTATATGCCATACTGTCAAGGATATTTGATATGTTAAATATAACGTATGTAATTAAATAGGAACAGTGAAAGCTTGTATTCAGGAAGATTAAATAGGGAGGTTGTGTAATGGATATAACAATTATAAACAATAAAATTAAAACGATTTCTATATTGGGTATTATTGCAGCTCTGGTATCTATATTAACTAATTGGCCAAATGACGGACGCATAACAACTACAGTAATATTTTTACTGACAGGAATTGTTCCATTGTTTTTTATGATTATTGGTATAGTTAGCAAGGAAAAACATCAAATTTCATTTGTATATTTAACTTGGATTAATATTATAGGAGGAATATCACTTCTTACAGTTGCTGCTGCACCAAGTCTAGCTACAGGTAGTTACGGAACATTAGGGAATGGAATTTCTTCGGTAATTTATATAGTTGCAGCAGTAACAGGTTTTTTAACAGCGATGAACCTTAAAATAGACATGGTACCATGATAAATTTTTGCGAAAGGAGCGGAGACTTTGAATACTTGAATAACAGAGTAATAATTGTTTGATGCTTATATCCTAAATGTAAATTTAGAATTTAAAGGAGGATTCTTAATGGTTTTGGAAAAGAAAGTTTTACTTGAGCATATGACTTGGAAAGAGGCAAAACAAGCAGTTGAGGAGTCTAAAGGTGTAGTTATAGTTCCTGTAGGAGCTACTGAGCAACATGGTCCACATCTTTCACTAGATGTTGATACAATCTCAACGGTTGAAACTGCAGTCAGAGCTGCTAAAAAAGCTAAGGCCGTTGTCGCTCCAACAATACCCTATGGCAATAGTGAACAAAATATGGATTTTCCAGGTACTGTTGCAATAAAGAACGCTACATTAATTCAACTATTAAAAGACGTAGCAGATAGCTTAATAAGACAAGGATTTGATAAAATAATTTTATTAAATGGCCATGGAGGAAATGTTCCTGCATTCAATATTGCTGCAGAGGAGATAGACTTTGGTTCAGGCAAATTCTGTTGTCATATAAAATGTTGGGAATTGGCATCGGTCGAAGCACCAAAAGGCACACCGGAATATGATGGTCATGGTGGATCACAAGAAACTTCATTATTGTTAGCATTAAGACCTGAAGATGTATATGAAGATGAATATATAGATAGCAAACCGGAAGTAGAGTTAGGAGAAATAGGCTGTATTTGGCCCCCACAAAATGATCCTTTTTATTCTCCGGCACCAATTAACTTAATGGCAAAAGAATGTGTAAAATATGGTCATTTTGGAGATCCCAAATACGCAAGTGCAGAAAGAGGCGAAAAAGTTCTTGAAGCATGGGCAGATTCACTAGTTAGATTCATTGAACTTTTGAAAAATGATAAATTGAAATGGCGTAAGCAATAATTGGATTTTATGATAGGCAGGCGTAACCGTCTGCCTATCATAAAAAGTAAACGAGACTATATCAAAGGAGATGATTATGTGTACCAAATAGATATGGCAAAAGGTGCAAAAAAAATCATTGAAGTTTGTGCATGTGCAAAAAGGGGAGAAAAAGTCCTGATAGTTACTGATACGGGAAGATCGCTTACAATCGCTGAAGCCTTAGCGGTTGCCGTTAAAAATGTAGAAGCAGAATTAGCGATTATAATAACTTCTCCAGGTAAAAAACCCGGGGAAGAGCTAACTGATATTGTAGCTGCAGCTATGAGTGAGGCAGATTTAATAATAGCACCAACAACAAGGTCCATATATCATACTAATGCAGCAATGCGAGCAATAGAAAAGGGAGCAAGATTAATAGCATTAACAGAAATTACTGAGGAAGGCTTAATGTCTGGAGGAATTGAGGCTGATTTTCGCAGATTACAACCTCGGATAAATTATGTAAAAGAAAAGTTTGACTCAGGTAGAATAGCTCATATAACTGCTCCCGGTGGAACAGATCTTTGGATCGATGTCACTGATAGAAAACCTTATACATGCTCCGGAATCTGTAATAAACCGGGAATGAGAATGGGACTTCCCGATTTAGAGGTTTTTATAGCTCCAATCGAAGAGAAAACCAATGGTATCTTAGTGATAGATGCTAGTGCTACTGAATTTGGTTTAATTAAGGAACCAATTAGATTAAAAATAACAGATGGAAAAGTTAAGAGAATAGAAGGCTCAGATGAAGCGAATAAATTACGTTCTATTCTCGAAAATTCAAGAGACCCTAATTCATATATAATTGCAGAATTTGCCGTTGGTTTAAATGATAAGGCAAAAGTTATCGGAAATATTATAGAAGATGAAGGAGTATACGGGACAGGTCATTTTGCTTTGGGTAATAATATAAACTTTGGAGGAAAGAACAAAGCTCCAATTCATCTTGATATGGTGTATTGGAAACCTACAATTAAAATTGACGAAGAATTAATAATGGAGAACGGAGAACTGGTAAATATATGAAGAGAGGGAACAACTATGAACATTCAACATATAAAGAAAAAACTTAAAGAATTCCCGAGAGTAAAACTAATGTGGGG
>CAZFME010000065.1:12146-12359 GCA_964520055.1 uncultured Clostridia bacterium | reverse complement strand
AATTAATCTTTAGCACAGCTAAATCCAAATTAAAGTCTTTTCCAACAACTGTGGCTTTAAAAGGTTCATCAAAGCCTTTTACCGTGACACTAACTTCTTTTGCACCATTGATAACATGTTCGTTGGTTATAATATACCCTTCAGGGTTGATAATGAATCCGGAACCTATACCTCTGCTGACTTTTGGCGTCGTGCGAAAACTAAAACTGTCTC
>CAZFME010000065.1:0-12136 GCA_964520055.1 uncultured Clostridia bacterium | reverse complement strand
TGCATTTTCGACGGTAGTTTCGAGATAAACCACTGCATCACTGATTTGGTCGACTGTTTCCGGTATGCTGGTAGGTAAAACTGTAGACAGTGACCTTGCCTGCTCACTTCCCTCCATTCCGGCACGAGCCGTAGTTTCGGGATAGATAGAATTATAAGCCAGAATACCTCCCCCTACCAAGGCAATTCCTAGGGCAAGACCTACCAATACCGCAATGAGATATTTTCTTTTTTTAAATTGCATTATTTTTCAACCTCCATTCTCATATTTCATATTCTAGCTAGTATAATTATAACCTTTTTTTTTATTAAATTTATGTTAAATTTGTTATGAATTTGTGAGTAAATAGTCGATAATAACATTGACACGGGGCGAAAATTTATTTATAATTATCAAAAAGATATTGCTAAAGGCAATGATGAGGCTAAGGCATATTTCATTTCAACAGGGAAAAAGAGTCGAGATTGAGAGTTCTTTTTGAAGAAGTATATGCCTGATAACACCTCGGAGTTTGAATCTCGAATATTTAGTAGAGATTTACGTTTTATGCGTTAAAATTAAAAGTGGGATTTTCCAAACAGGGTGGCACCGCGGGAAGACTCTCGTCCCTGATATGTTTATTATCAGTGAGAGAGTTTTTTATTTTTTATGAGTATAAATATTCTTGGTTTAAGCTTTTTGGTAAATGGGTTCAACAAACAACATAAAACCAAAACTTAATTATTAAAAAGGAGCTGTTTATTGTGAGGGAAAAGATAAAGAGAAATTTCTACTGTGGTAAATTAAGAGATAATCATGAAGGCAGAGAAGTATGCCTTTCTGGCTGGGTTCAAACTCGGCGCGATCTGGGTGGCCTTATTTTTGTGGATTTGAGAGATCGCAGTGGCATCGTTCAGGTTGTATTTAATCCTGAGTATAGAGAGTCTTTTAAAAAAGCCGATCAAATCAGGAATGAATATGTTATTGCTGTTAAGGGGAAAGTTTATAAACGCCCTAAGGAAAATGTAAATCCCAAAATTCCTACAGGCTATGTTGAAGTATTGGGAGAGGACTTGGATATTTTAAGCAAAGCTAAAACTCCGCCCTTTGCCATAGAAGATAATGTGAAAGTCGATGAAAGTGTAAGGCTTAAGTATAGATATCTAGATTTAAGAAGGCCTAAAATGCAAAACAACATGATTTTTCGTAGTAAAGTCAACAAGGCTATAAGAGATTTTCTAGATGAACATTTGTTTTTGGAAATAGAGACACCTATTCTAACTAAGAGTACACCTGAAGGTGCTCGGGATTATCTGGTTCCCAGTCGGCTAAATCCAGGCGAATTTTACGCACTGCCACAGTCACCTCAACTATTTAAGCAAATATTAATGGTAGCCGGTATGGAACGTTATTATCAGATAGCACGGTGTTTCAGGGATGAAGATTTGAGAGCCGATAGGCAACCTGAATTTACACAACTTGATATAGAAATGTCTTTCGTAGATGTGGAGGATATAATTTCATTAAATGAAAAATTAATAAAATATGTGATAGAAAATGTTACCGGAACAAAAATACAAATACCTTTTGCCCGAATGACTTATGCAGATGCTATGGCGAAATACGGCTCAGATAAGCCGGATACAAGGTTTGGCATGGAGATGGTTGATATATCAGATATTGTCGTTAGTAGCGATTTTAAAGTGTTTAGTGAAACCGTTAAAGGTGGGGGCAGTGTAAAAGGCTTAAATATTAAAAAAGGCGGAGAAACCTTTAGCCGTAGACAAATAGATGAACTTGCGGAAAAGGCAAAAGAATTTGGAGCAAAGGGACTGGCTTGGATAAATATCACATCGGATGGAATCAAATCCCCCATAGCCAAGTTTTTAAATGAGGAGACTATTGATAAAATCTTAGATAAGCTTGCTGGTGAAACCGGTGACTTAATCATATTTGTAGCTGACAGCAATCCTGAACTGGCAATGACCTCTTTAGGCAATTTGAGGGTTTACCTAGCCAAAACCTTGAATTTAATAGATAAGGAAAAGTTAAACTTCCTTTGGGTTACTGAGTTTCCTCTATTGGAATACAGTGAAGAAGAAAAGAGATTTGTTGCCAAGCACCATCCTTTTACCTCACCGATGGAAGAAGATATTCCTCTACTTGATAAAGAACCTGCCAAGGTTAGGGCAAAAGCCTATGATATCATTTTAAACGGCACTGAACTAGGAGGTGGGAGTATAAGGATACATGATGCATCCCTTCAGGAAAAAATGTTTGAGATTCTTGGCTTTTCCGAGGAAAGAGCGAGAAACAATTTTGGTTTCTTACTCAGAGCTTTTGAATACGGAACGCCTCCTCATGGTGGTATAGCCTATGGGTTAGATCGTATGATTATGCTGCTACTTGGCTTAGAAAGCATCAGGGACTGCATTGCTTTTCCCAAAACGCAAAATGCTTCATGCCTTATGACCGAAGCACCGGGTAAGGTTGATATAAAACAGTTGCAAGAGCTCCACGTTCAAATAAAATTATAAAATGACAGCAATTGGCATGGTTTAATTAATGTGAAACCTTGATAAGTAGCCTGCTTTATGATATTATAGTCATAGAAAATAGAAAAAGTACCCTGCTGTGTGCGTGTAAACTGGCCTAGTAAAGAGCCAACACTCTGATATAGGGAGTTCGGTCTCTGGATGCAGCATATAAGCCCTTTCGAAGGGAAATATAAAGCACTCAGGAGGACACCCACCTGGGGAGCCGGGTCTCTATTTACAGTCAGCGAACACGGCATGGTGGGGCTTTTTTTTATACGGATTTTTATACATACACTATGGAGCGATATCAGTGAGAGAAGACATTTTTTCCAGAACAGAAATGCTTATTGGTAAGGAAGGCATAGAAAAGCTAAAAAAGTCAAAAGTAGTTATTATAGGTATTGGTGGTGTGGGTTCTTTTACAGCGGAGGCTCTGGCCAGAGCCGGAGTAGGAACACTCATACTTGTTGATGCTGATATAATATGTCCTTCTAACTTAAATCGTCAGATTCATGCCGCCCATTCAACTATAGGTTTAGCTAAAGTTGATGCAATGAAAGATAGGATTCTTGATATAAATCCCGATGCAATGGTAGTTGGCATCCGGGAATTTTATTCGGAAAAAAGCGCTTCAAATATCTTGACCGGTTATTATGATTACATAGTGGATGCTATAGATACCGTAGCCTCAAAGGTTAACTTAATTATTAATTGCAAAAAATCAAACATCCCAATTATTTCAGCCATGGGAGCTGGAAACAAATTAGACCCTACCAAGTTTAAAGTAACAGATATATCACAAACATCGGTGTGCCCAATGGCCAGGAAAGTCAGGAGAGAGCTTCGGAAAAATGGCATAGAAAAAGGAGTAAAAGTTGTATTTTCTACTGAAACTCCTTTAAGTAATAAATGTGAAAGTGGCATATTACTTAATAAAAGTAAACAACAATCCTGCATATTTTGTAAAAACCTACAGGGAAGTGTTTCTTTTGTGCCCTCAGTAATGGGGCTAATAATCGCAGGTGAGGTAGTCAACCATTTGGTAAAAATTGACCATGCTAAAACAATATAATATAATAGATATGTCTTCAGATGGCATTTATGTATTGCTTTTTTAAAGCAAAACTAACCTACTTCAATGTTTGAGAAAGTAGAAGGTCAGATAAAAGGCATTCAGAAAATATAAAAAATAGAAAAATACTGTGCAGACATATTGATACAAATTGCCGCTGTTAGAGCAGTATTATACAAAGAAGATTTATTAGGATCGTAGATGCGTTGCTGAAGTAGTACAACTAACAATGAAGATAGAAAAATCAATGAACTTATAACTGTGATAATAATCTATAAGACAAACCCATATATTAGATTGATTTTCGGTATTCGGAGGGGAAAAATGAGGGAAAAAGGTATTGTGCTTGCAAATAAAAAAGATTGTGCCCAAGTTGAAATAAGACGAACTTCTGCTTGTGATGGCTGCAGAGGCTGCTCAGTCGGGGAAAAAGGCAAATCCCTTAAAGTGTGGGCTAAAAATCCCCTTAACGCAAAAGTAGGTCAAGTTGTCGAAATAGAGCTTAATGCATCAACATTTTTATCAGCAACTTTAATAGCTTACGGGGTTCCGCTTTTAGCATTTTTAGCAGGTGTAGGTTTTGGGTATAAAGTTTCTGGGTTATTAAACATAATAGCAACTGAGCTTTTTGCACTCCTAACCGGAGTTGGAGCGATGTTTATCAGTTTTTTACGTATACACTGGTTTGCTAAGCGGGAAGAAACCAATAAAAAGTATTCTTCTTGCATTGTAAGAATATCCGAATTATAATGCGAAGTTGATTGCTGAAAAATCAATTTTGTTCTAAAAACATATGCGTTATAATACAACACTATGTTGACCGTGAAATTAAAACGAAGGTTTTTATAGTATAACATTTGGAATAAAATTCAATATATAGAGTGGGTATAATAGTAAATGTTGACAATGGTTTATATCTTCTATATAATTTCTTAAGTAATACAAGACAAAAGAAGATTTTGCTTAATTTCGGAGGGTATTAAAAAATGATGACCAGCCATGAAATTAGAGAGAAATATTTAAGCTTCTTTGAGAGTAAGGGTCACACTAGGGTAGACAGTTCTTCCCTTGTTCCACGAAATGACCCTACTCTTTTATTTACTAATGCAGGAATGAATCAGTTTAAAGATATTTTTTTGGGGATGACAAGCCTCCCATATTCTCGAGCTGTTACTTGTCAAAAATGTGTGCGCGCGGGGGGCAAACACAATGACTTAGAGAGTGTAGGAAAAACCGCTCGACATCATACATTTTTTGAGATGTTGGGTAATTTTTCATTTGGTGATTACTTTAAAAAAGAAGCTATAGAATATGCGTGGGAATTTTTAACTGATGTATTAAAGCTGCCAAAGGAAAGACTTTGGGTAAGTATTTTTGAAAAAGATGAAGAGGCCTTTGAATTGTGGCAGGCTTATATCTCGGCCGATCGAATTGTTCGCCTAGGTGAAAAAGATAATTTTTGGAGTATGGGAGATACGGGGCCTTGTGGGCCTTGCAGCGAAATATACATTGACTGTGGACAAGAGCATAGCTGTGATGCAAAAGAGTGCGCTTTAGGCAAATGTGATTGTGACCGATGGCGAGAATTGTGGAACCTAGTTTTTATGCAATATAACAGAGACGAGAAAGGTGTCATGACCCCTTTACCCAAACCCAGTATTGACACTGGGATGGGGCTTGAACGTATTGCTACAGTAATGCAAGGTGTGTACAGCAATTATGATACTGATTTATTATTACCAATAATAAATTTTATGGAAAACCTGACAGGCAAGAAATATAAAGAAAATGAAGCGGGTTTGCCTTTTAGAGTTATTGCTGATCATTCAAGAGCTAGTACATTTTTAATTTCAGATGGTGTGCATCCAGGAAATGAGGGAAGAAATTATGTTTTGAGGCGTATTATTAGAAGAGCTGCTCGTTATGGTAAAGAACTGGACTTAAACGAACCTTTTTTATATAAGGTGGTTCCTCAGGTTGTTTCTTTAATGAAGGATGCTTATCCAGAACTTGAAAAAAGCATAGTATATATACAGAAAGTAATAAAATCAGAGGAAGATCGGTTTGCCGAGGCATTAAATGATGGTCTAAAGATTTTATATGAAGGCATAAAAAAACTGTCAGCCGAAGCTAAGGAAGAAATACCAGGTAGTATGGCTTTTATGCTTTATGATACTTATGGTTTTCCAATAGATTTAACTTGCGATATAGCTGAAGAAAAAGGTATGACAGTGGATATTGATACTTTTGAGCAACATATGACCCGGCAACGGGAAAAAGCAAAAGCTGCTCGTAAAGAAACGTATAAAACAGATGAGCTCTTTGAAATCCTTACCCCCCTTCAGCCAACAGTTTTTGTGGGATATGATGCTTTTGAATCAAATAGCAAGATACAATTCATATTATCCGGACATGAACCTGTAAAAATCTGTAATGATGAAAGGGCAGAAGTTATCCTGGTGCTTGATAAAACACCGTTTTATGCCGAGTCAGGTGGTCAAGTAGGAGATATGGGTATAATTAGAGGTGAGGACTTTTTATTTAGAGTGTATAAGACTCATAAAACCCATGACGGGAAATATTATCATATCGGCAGAATAGAAGAGGGCATCGTAAGTGTGAATGATTCTGTTTTGGCAAGGGTTGATGTGGAAAAGAGACAGAGTATCGCCAGAAACCATAGTGCTACCCACCTTTTGCATAAAGCGTTGAAAGAGGTTTTAGGAGAACATGTTAACCAATCAGGGTCATTGGTGGATGAGCACAGACTAAGATTTGATTTTTCTCATTTTGCTGCCCTTACCCCTGAGGAAATACGACAAATAGAGGCCAAGGCAAACAATGCAATTTTAAAAAATCTACAAGTGACCACATATTGGACAACGCTTCATGAAGCTCAAGAACAGGGAGTTGTAGCTCTGTTCGGCGAAAAATACAATGAAAATGTACGTGTTGTAAATATAGGGGATTATAGTAAGGAGCTATGTGGGGGCACTCATGTAAAGTCTTCATCGGAGATAGGGTTATTGAAGATTGTTTCCGAAACCAGCATAGGAGCCGGCCTCAGGCGAGTTGAGGCTGTTTGTGGTCTTAATTTAATATCTTATTTATATGATATCCTTGATAGTTTAAATGAGACAGCCAGCTTAGTGAAAGCAGCTCCTAATGAAATTGCTCAAAAAGTTGAGGAGTTGTTGGAAAAACATAGGATTCAGGAAAGGGAAATAGATTCATTAAAACAGCACGCTATAAATTTCGAGGTTGCTGAAATTCTGAAAAAAACGGAATGCATTAACGGTGTTAATTTAATTTCTGTTAAGACTGAGGTTAAAGATATAGATGATCTTCGAAAGATGGGCGATATATTGCGGCAAAAAATAAAAACGGGGATTGTTGTTTTGGGGAGCATTAACGGCGATAAAACAATATTTATAGCTGCTGTAACGAAAGATTTGACAAAAAAAGGCTACCATGCAGGGAAGATTATAAAAAGCGTAGCTCAAATAGCTGGTGGAAGTGGAGGCGGTAGACCTGATTTTGCTCAGGCCGGTGGTAAAGTCCCTGCTAAAATTGATGAGGCCCTGGCTTCGGTTTCAAAGCTCATAATGAATATTTAATATAAAAGCAATGGAGGGAGTTCAATGGGGCAAAACATGGGTGAAACAGTTAAGTTTAAAGTAGAGAAGGATACAGATATTGACACCCAGAAGATTTTAAGAGAAGTTTCCAAGGCTCTGGAAGAAAAAGGGTACAACCCTATAAACCAGATCGTAGGCTACCTTTTATCCGGCGATCCTGCATACATTACTAGTCATGGCAATGCAAGGAATCTTATCAGAAAACTTGAACGGGATGAATTATTAGAGGAACTACTAAAAAACTACATCGAAAAATAAACTACAGCATTTACGGTTTTAATAAAAAAGCAAATGCAATCGGCAGGTAATACCGTTTGTTTATTTTCATGAGTTTTTATTTTACTCTCCGGTATTGCCTGTCGACTTTTAAGTTTTATTAATTGTCTATATGTTAAAATGTGTTCACGAGTATATGCACTCCGAAAATTCAACAGTCTTTGCAAAAGAGGTCAGCGGACATGGAATACCGAAATCTTGGAAATACAGATTTAAAAGTATCTCGCTTATGTTTTGGCAGTTTGACTATAAGCCCTCTCCAAGCAGGATTATCCGTTGATGAGGGGGCCGGTGTAATACTGTCGGCCATGGATATGGGCGTTAATTTTATAGATACTGCCGAGTTTTACAGAAACTATCAGCATATTAATAAAGCACTGAAGATGTCAAAAAATGATCTTATTATTTCAACAAAGTCTTACGCCTATACATATAAAGGAATGAAGGAAAGCGTAGAAAAGGCCCGAAAAGAAACCGGGAAGGACGTAATAGACATATTTATGATGCATGAACAAGAAACCAAATTGACACTGAAAGGTCATCGGGAAGCTTTGGAATATCTGGTGGATGCACGGGCAAAGGGATTGATAAGGGCAATAGGTGTTTCGACACATACAATTGAAGTAGTCGATGCCTCAGCTAATATGGAAGAGATTGAAGTCATTCACCCTATAATCAATTTTCGAGGGATAGGCATAAAGGATGGAAACTTGCATGGCATGGAACAGGCCATAAAAAAGGCATATAAAAAAGGCAAAGGCATATATGCCATGAAAGCTTTAGGTGGGGGAAATTTAATAAATAATAAACAACAGGCATTTTCTTATATATTTTCATTTCCCTACCTACATTCTATAGCGATTGGAATGAAATCCCGTGATGAAATAATGGCAAATGTCAGTATTTTTGAAGGTCGGACAGTGGATCCAAATGTAGAAGAAAGATTGAGTAGCAAGAAGAGGACACTATTAGTGGAAGAATGGTGTACAGGTTGTGGGGAGTGTGTAAAGCATTGTCGCCATAATGCATTGCATATCGACAATGGCCGCTCCGTGGTAAATCCTGATCTTTGTATTCTATGTGGTTATTGTGCAGGGTATTGTCCTGATTTTTGCATAAAAATCATTTAAAAGGGGTAAACCTTTAATGCGTATTTTAGGTCTGGATATTGGTGAAAAAAGGGTAGGTGTTGCTATATCCGATGAGCTCGGTTTGACTGCTCAAGGAATAGATGTAATAGAAAGAACAAATGACGGTAAAGATATGGATAGAATATCCGAGATCGTCTCAGAGTATAAGGTGATAAAAATCGTAGTGGGGCTTCCGAAAAACATGAATGGGACTTTGGGCCCGAGTGGCAAAGCAGTTAAAGATTATGCTACAAAATTAAAAAATACTACAGGTATCGAAACAGATTTTTGGGATGAAAGACTGACAACTGTAGCTGCAGAAAGGACTTTGCTTGAAGCTGATGTTTCACGCAAAAAAAGAAAGAGAGTCATTGATAAATTGGCAGCAGTACTAATCCTTCAAAGCTATTTGGATTTTAAATCGAGAGTTGACATCAGGTAAAAATTACTATAAAATATTTTTAATTCAAAACGAATTGGAGTTGAAAAACATATGAATGACCCAGAAACTATTACCCTGCTTGACGAGAGTGGTGAAGAAACTGAATTTGAGGTGCTGGGAGTTATTACTGTTGAGGATACCGATTATGCAATCTTAATTCCCATTTACGAAGACGAAGAGGAAGAGGAAGAGGAAGAGGAAGACCAGGCTTACATTTTCCGCATTGACACTGATGAAAACGGTGAGGAAGTTCTCTCTGAGGTTGAAGATGACGAAGAGTTTGAAATGGTAAAAGATGCATGGGAAACCTTATGTGAGGATGAACTCGAACTCGATGAGGATGATTATTTTGATGAAGATGATGAATAAAAACTGGCAAGCTGGATAAAAAGGCTTGACAGAACAGCAAACCTACTTTATAATGTTGATAATTTAATAGTAAAAGACTATGAAGAGGAAAATTAATGAGGTTTTCTTTAAGAGAGCCGGTGGTTGGTGTAAACCGGTAGAAATTCTTTACTTCCGCCTTGGAGTCGTTGACGAAGAGTCAAACGGTTTTAACCGTTAAATTTTCAAAGGGTTGCATATTTTAGGAAACTGAAATAGGGTGGCAACGCGGTAAATTCCGCCCCTTGCATTGGGCGGTTTTTTTATATATTTTTTACATCAATGGGGAGTAAATAAGAATGAAAAAGCAACATTTAAGGATTCTCGGTCCTACAGAAGTGCCAGAACAGGTTCTTAAGGCTCAATCGAAAGTCGTGATGAACCATCGAGGGGATGAATTTGTAGAACTTTTCACTGAAGCGTCCCAAGAAATAAAAGAAGTTTTTCAAACAAAAAATGATGTGCTTATATTTCCTGCGGCTGGAACAGGTGTTATGGAAGCTGCTATAGTCAATTTATTTTCTCCAGGAGATAGAATATTGGCTTTTCCAAACGGGGTTTTCAGTGAAAGATTTGTTTCTATAGCACAAGCTTTCGGTGCTGATGTGGAGGCGATTCCCGTCGAATGGGGAAAACCTGTAACACCTGACATGGTTAAAGAGAGATTATTAAAGACGAAAAGCAGGAGATAAAGGGGGTATTATTTACGCATAATGAAACCTCTACCGGGGTTTTAAACGATCTAAAAGCTTTAAGAGAAGCTGTGGGAGACCACCCAGCACTAACCTTAGTCGATGCTGTAAGTTGTTTAGGTGCAGTAGATCTAAGAACAGATGAATGGAACCTCGATTTAACAGGCTCACAAAAGGCTCTAATGCTGCCTCCGGGGTAAGGCTTTGTATAAGTCAGTCCTAGGGCTTGGTCCGCTGTTTTGGATTCTAAAATGCCGAAATATTATTGGGACTTTAAAGCAGCAAAAAAGAGCCTGGAAAAAGGTCAAACTCCGTATACACCGGCAGCGCTGGAAATGCTCAATTAGTGATGAGAACCTTTTCGGAGTGGGGGTAAGTGCCGCCAAAAGGATTTTTACCAAAGGGGAAGATATAAATGAGGGTTTTAATAAGTGATGATCTTGCACATGAAGGTGTTGATATTTTAAAACATGAATTTGATGTAGATATTAAGATAAATTTAAATGAAGCGCAGCTTATGGAAATAATCACAGATTATGATGCGCTTGTTGTACGAAGTGCGACACATGTTACAAAAAACATCATAGAAAAAAGTAATTTAAAGGTTATAGGCAGAGCAGGAGTTGGTGTTGATAATATTGATCTTGATTCTGCAACAAGAAAAGGCATTTTAGTTGTGAATGCTCCAGAAGGCAACACTATAGCTGCAAGTGAACATACAATTGCATTGCTTATGGCTGTGGCTAGAAATATTCCGGCAGCGGTTATGAGCCTCAAAAATAAAAAATGGGACAGGAAAAGTTTTCTAGGTGTGGAACTTAGAGGGAAAACCCTTGGTGTTATTGGCTTTGGCCGTATAGGAAGAGATGTTGCTATTAAAGCTATTGGCTTGGGGATGAATGTTATAGCATACGATCCTTATGTAATAAAAGATCATGTGGAAAATATTCATATTAAAGTGGCTGATTTAGAGACTGTAATTAAAACAGCTGATTTTATCACTTTCCACGTTCCAATTACAAAAAATACTTATCATATGATTGATAAAGAGCATATCGATATGATGAAAGATGGAGTAATAATCATTAATTGTGCCCGTGGTGGCATTATTGATGAGGTCGCTCTTTATGAAGCACTTGTATCCGGCAAAGTAGGTGCTTGTGCGCTTGATGTGTTTGAACATGAACCGCCACTTGAAAGTCCGCTCATTGATTTACCTAACGTAGTTGCAACACCACATTTGGGTGCATCAACCGCTGAAGCTCAGGTTAATGTAGCAGTAGATGTAGCAAAAGACATAATTCGAGCATTAAAAGGTGAAATGGTTAAAAATCCGGTAAATATGATAACTATAAGATCTGAAGAATACAAAGAGATTAAACCTTTTATAGAATTGGCGGAAAAGATGGGGTCACTTTATACTCAACTAAAAAACGGCCGTATTAGCGAAGTTGAAATGATATATACCGGTAAAATTGGGAGATTTGATGTAAAACCTATTACTACGGCAGGTATAAAAGGTATTTTGACAAGCATTTTGGAGTATCCTGCAAACTTGGTCAATGCTTATTTTCTAGCAAAAGAACGAGGTATTAAGATCGTTGAAAAGAAAGTGAGTAAAGACCAAGATGCACCGGGAACGGTGACTTTTAGGATTATAACCGATAAAGGGGTAGATAGCATAGCAGGAACAGTTTTTGGAAAAGATGAGCAGCGGATAATAGCTGTTGATGATTATAAAGTTGATCTTATACCTGAAGGTTATGCTTTGATGTCCTTTCATCGAGACAGACCCGGTATAGTAGGTCAAGTCGGAACGCTTTTAGGGCATAATGACATCAATATAGCATATATGCAGTTAGGACGTAAATCGTACAGGGGAGAAGCTTTAATGGTACTAGGTATTGATGAAGAACTCCCGGAAAATGTTTTAAATAAAATCAAACAGATAGAAAACATATCTGATGCGGTATTTATACAATT
>CAZFME010000064.1:7556-12396 GCA_964520055.1 uncultured Clostridia bacterium | reverse complement strand
CACCCGTTTTGCATTTTCTCTGTCAAGCTTTTCTAGATTTACAATGGCTGCTCTTCGACTTTTAACCTCATCTGTTATATCGCGAACCTCCTCAAAAGAATCTGGTTTAAATATCACCATTTTATTTTTACTTGTCTGATGAATATTAATTACTCGTCCCATGGATTTTGGCTCAGGTCGGGCAATATAAGGCTCATAATCATCTTTTTCCGGTTCTTGTGATACTTCATCTTCAATACCTAAAAAATACAGCACTTTTTTAAAAAATGTTTTGCTGCTCATTTTTATCTCCTTCTTACGATTATTTTGTCCTAGCTCCAAAAATACCGGTACCTATTCTCACCATATTTGCCCCTTCTTCTATAGCCACTTCAAAATCATTACTCATTCCCATAGATAAATAATTCATGTCAACATTTTTAATGGATTTTTGTTTTATGCTTTCAAAGATACTCTTTAAATGCCTGAAATACGGTCTTACTTCCTCGGGATTTTGTTTAAAAGGAGCTATTGCCATCAAGCCCCTTACCTTCAGATTTGGAAACAGTGCAACCTTTTCTATAAAACTCTCAGTATCAGTGGGATCTATACCGTATTTTGTTTTTTCCCTGCCTATATTCACTTGAACTAAGACATCAATTATCTGTTCCGCCTGTTCGGCTCTTTTTTGTATTTCTTTAGCCAATGATAAACTATCCATCGACTGAATCATAGAAAACATGTCAATTGACATTTTAACTTTATTTCTTTGCAAGTGACCTATTAAATGCCACTTGACATTGCCCTTTACCAATTCTATTTTATTACGAGCTTCCTGAACCCTATTTTCTCCTAATAAAACAAGACCATTATCTACAGCTTTCTGAACTACTTCAGGTGGAAAATTCTTTGTAACCGCAACCAACTGTATATCTTCGGGATTTCTCCCGGATTTTTCTGCGGCAACTTTAATTCTAGATTTGATATCTATAATGTTTTGTCTTAAAAAGACCATGTAATTCCCCTCTTATTTTAGTAAAATTTTATCTCCTTGTTTTAATCCATTTACAATTATATCATTTTCATTTTTAGCTACAATTTCTATAAGTTTAAATCGTCTTTTGCCACGTTCTAATATATACACCCCTTCTTTGCCTTCATTAATAAACAAAGCCGTTGTAGGTATTATATTACCCGTATAAGTCCCCGTAATAATTTCAACTTTAACTTTTCTTAAGTCTAAAAGTCTTTCTAAACCTGTATTAATCAAAAAAAAGCCTATAGGACCATCTTCGTTGATACTTGTTAGCTTTGCCTTTATTTTTTCATCCTCACTAACTTTAATATAATAGTTTCTGCCTTCTTCCATTTGATTTTCTAGCTTAAGCACAATATACCAGGAGAAATTATCTATAATTTTAATAATCGCTTGATTGGCTTTAACGTATTTAGGTAAGTCTTTATTGTTTGTATCTTCACTGACAGCCTGCAATTGAGCATAAGTAAGGTCTTTTGCTCTGTCGGCTACCAATAGATCTTCAAAACCATCTATGTTAAAACTTACAATTCCCGCCTCTGAAGCATAAATTACTATGTCTATTTTACTTACCTCATCTTTTAATTGCTTTAATTGTTTTTTAAGCATGCTTATATTATATTCATTGGATTCAAGCTTTTTTTCTTTTTCTTCAGTCAATCTTGTTAATTCATCTTTCAACGACTTTACTTTGTCAAATTCACCACTATCTGTGGCCTCTTTTAATTTTTTAGTGGTACTAGCTATGGATTTGTTAATAAGATTCAAGGATATTGATGAACTGTCGGTCTTATTCTGCAAAATCCTAATCTTGTCATCAATTTCAGCTATTTCTTTCTGATAAAGCTCTTTTTGTTTTTCATCTGTAGTAATTATAAACAATGGTGTACCAACCCTAATTCTTTCACCGGATTTCACCAAAAGCTGCAATTTACCGTTTGTTGGCGATAAAATCGGTGTTTCGTTTTTTATGATGATGGCATCTGTAAAAAAACTTTCGTTAATAACACCTTCTACTACCGTATATGTTTTATTATAGAAGTAGCTCAAAATAAGAAAAGCCATAATTCCAATGAGCAATAAAAACATAAGCATGCGTATCCTTGAAAAAAATGACTTTTTTTTCGGTCTTAAATATACCACTTTTTTATTAGAATGCCGACGCATCTTTTTAATCACCTTTTCGGGTCTATCACTGAAATAGATTAGTCATGTCTAGCAAAGGCAACCAGCTAACATTTTCAAGGCAAACAAATGCTATTAATTTATATTTCTCCAAAAATAAGGATAATCCTCTTTTTACCTTTTATTTTTAATCCCAAATAAACAAATAAAAAGAATTGAGACGTAGTTAAACATTTATCCAAGACGAATACTTGAGGGAATCATAAAAAAAGAAGTCCTAAGGAAGAATGGGACCGGTTTTGCATCATAAAATTGTAGAATCTGTATAATTTGTAAAGGGAATAAACAACCCTTGACAAATATTATACAGATTCAGCATAGGATTTATGCAAAATACAGATCCTAAATTGTATAGGACATAACCCGAAAAATTCAGGTCACTTAAGCCTGCCTTAAAAGGGACTTGAAATTAATCAATTTATGCATTATAATAATAATGCCGTTTAAAAACGTCTGGGTGTGGCGCAGTTTGGTAGCGCGCTTGAATGGGGTTCAAGAGGCCGGGAGTTCGAATCTCCCCACTCAGACCATTATGAAAAACAAACGTAGATCAAATTACAGTGCTCTACGTTTTTTTATTATGTAGCTATCTAATAAAAATAAACAATCGGCAAAGAGCCGGATTATGTCCGGCTCTTTCGATGTCTATAAAAATCTGACCCCTTTCGAGTCAGAAGGCAATACTTTATAGTGTGATTTTATGCCTTCTTTTGAAAATACATCTACCATATGCTCTCCTAATGCATCAGCTCTTTCTCTTAATGTTAAGCACACAACCGTAGGTCCGGAACCGCTTAAGAAGCCGGCAAAAGCACCCTTTTCACTGACAGTTTGAAGGATTTTTTCCATACCGGGAATTAGATGACTCCTAAAAGGTTGATGCAATTTATCCTGGCAAAAAATATTCATATCGGATAAATCGCCTTGAGCCATGGCAGCTACCAGCATTGCAGTGCGACTGGTATTATATATGGCATCTTCAAACCTTACATTTTTAGGCAATACTTTTCTTGCATCCTCAGTCTTTAGCTCAAAATCCGGTATGCAGACCACAAAACGAAGCCAAAAAGGCACAGGAAAAGTTTTATAAATAACCCTATTTTCATATACCATAGAGAGGCAAAAACCTCCAAACATGGCAGGTACCACATTGTCAGGATGACCTTCCATTTCAGTACCAATTTTTATTAACTCGCTGTTCTCTAAAAGACCGCCGACCAGGTGATTGGCAGCCATTATACCTCCTGCTATACAAGCAGCACTACTTCCCAAACCTCTTGCCAAAGGAATATGGTTGTCCAATACTATTTTCAAATGTCTGTTTATATCAACTCGTTTCAAGACCTTAGCAGCAGCCTGATAAACCAAGTTGGTCTCATCTAAGGGAATTTCTTCATTTCCTTCACCGTTTACATGGACTTTTGGTCTATCTGAAAACTCCATATCAATATAGTTGTAAAGTCCTAAAGATGCACCAAGGCAATCAAAACCCGGACCAAAATTTGCGGTTGTAGCCGGAACTTGTACTCGTACCATATTTTCACTCCTGTCCGTATATTTCCCTTTCCAATAACTCTATATTCGCTTCAAGCACAGTGGGTTTTACGCCACTCTTAATAGCGGTATCAGGATCTTTTAAACCGTGACCTGTCAAAACCGCCACAACCTTTTCTCCCTTTTTTAAAACCTGAGCCTTACACATTTTTATAATACCTGCTATCGAAGCCGCTGAAGCAGGTTCTACAAAAATCCCTTCTTGCTTTGCCAGAGTTTTATAGGCTTCAAGAATCTCAGCATCTGTTACTTTTTGTATTTTACCACCAGAGCTTTCGGCCGCTTCCACGGCGTATTTCCAGCTAGCCGGATTGCCTATGCGAATAGCTGTTGCAATAGTCTCAGGGTTTTCAATAATTCTATTTTCTACAATGGGCGCAGCTCCGTCAGCCTGGAAACCCATCATCTTCGGTAATTTGCTGCTTTTTTTAAGTGAATAATATTCCTTGAAGCCTTTCCAATAGGCTGTTATATTCCCCGCATTTCCCACAGGGATTGCTAGATAATCCGGTGCTTCTTTAAGTTCATCACAAATTTCAAAAGAAGCGGTTTTCTGACCTTCGATTCTATGAGGATTTATAGAATTGACAACGGTAATCGGTCTCTTCGAAGAAAGTTCTCTTACCATCGTCAAAGCATCATCGAAATTGCCCTTTATAGCAATCACTTTTGCACCGTAAGCTATTGCTTGAGCCAGTTTACCCATGGCAATAGCACCATCTGGAATTAACACTATACATTTCAAGCGGGCTTTTGCTGCATAAGCTGCGGCTGAAGCCGATGTATTTCCTGTGGAAGCACATATAACAGCAGTAGCCCCATCTTCCACAGCTTTGGACACGGCCACTGTCATTCCCCTGTCCTTAAAAGACCCCGTGGGGTTTAAACCCTCATATTTTATATAAATCTGCGCATCGGTGTCTAAATAATTTTCAAAGTTTTCGGCTCGAAGCAGGGGTGTGTTTCCTTCACAAAGTGTAATAATATTTTTTTTATATTTAACAGGAAGATATGAAAAATAATTATTGATTATTCCTGTTTTTATGCCCATTTAAGATTCCCCCTCAACTCTAATAACGGTAGATA
>CAZFME010000064.1:0-7546 GCA_964520055.1 uncultured Clostridia bacterium | reverse complement strand
TTCTACAACCTGTTTATAAGCTTTGATTTCACTTAGTGCCTCCTGAAGATTTTTAAATAGCACATCATAAGTAACCATAACGATTTCAGCAGTACCATTTATGGTATTTTTTTGAAATACTTTGGATAGACTGATTTCATTTTCCCCAAATGCGCCAGCGATTTTGGAAAGCACACCTGGTTTGTCAAGAACTCTAAGCCTTAAATAGAAGCTTGCCGTAGCTGCCCCCGCATCCATTACATTCAAATGCTTGTAGCATGTGCAGTGAATCTTGCTCCCATTTCTATTTTTGACAGCTTCTATGATATCAGCAACTACTGCACTGGCAGTAGGCATTTTCCCTGCCCCCAAGCCGTAAAACATAACCGGGCCTACGGCATCCCCTTCAACCATTATGGCATTAAACGTCCCCCCCACACTAGCCAAGGGATGGTCTTCCCTTAATAAAACCGGTGTTACCGAAATTTCCACATTATTTTCATGTTTTTTGCCAATAGCAATAAGTTTTATAACTTGCCCCATCTCCCGCGCATATTCTATATCCACCGGACTAATATTATCTATACCTTCTGTATAAATCTGTTCCGGAGTAATGCGGGTGTTAAAAGCAATGGAAGATAATATAGCTAGTTTTCTTGCTGCATCAAAGCCTTTTACATCATTTGTGGGATCACTTTCAGCATATCCTTCCAACTGGGCCTCTTTCAAAGCTTCACTAAAGCTTTTACCCTTTTCGGTCATTTGACTTAAAATGTAATTGGTGGTACCATTTAATATTCCCATTATCTTAATTACTTCATTGGCTGCCAAACATTGTTTCATAGGCCTTATAATAGGTATCCCACCACCGCTGGCTTCAAACAATAAATTTACATCCTTTTCGGCTGCAAGCTTCAGCAGTTCTTTTCCATGTTTAGAAATTACTTCTTTGTTGGCAGTCACTACATGTTTCCCAAAGCTTAAAGCTTCCCGAATATAAGTAAGCGTAGGTTCTTCACCACCCATAACTTCAACAACTAAAGATATATCCTCATCTTCTATAATATCTTCAAACTTATCGGTTATCTTCCCTTCTACCAATGCCGGCCTTTCTTTACTCAGGCTTTTTACAAGAACCTTTTTTATATTTATGCGCTCTCCGATTCTTTTGGCTATCGTATCATTGTTTTTTTCTATTAACTCAACAACTCCGGTTCCCACAGTGCCTAAACCTAAAATCCCAATTTGCATTACCTTCATCCTCTCCTCTGTTTTATTATTCCTGTGCTACTATATCTACTTTTTGAACACCGTCTTTATTATGGATGATTTCCAGGAGCTCCTCAATATTTTTGTTTAAATTTCCCGTTTCAAAAGATATGGTAACACCGGCTATGTTCTGAATGGGTATATTTTGATTAATTGTTAATATATTACCGTGGGCCCTTGCAATCTCATCCAGAATACCGGATAATACGCCGGGTATATGTTCTAACAACAATGAAATTGTAACTATTTTACCCATGCTGGCCTCATAAAATGGAAAAATATAATCCCTATACTTGTAAAAAGCACTCCTGCTCATACCGACATATTCAGTAGCCTCATTAATGGTTTTTACTTTCCCAATTTTTAAAAGTTCTTTTGCTTTAACGGTTTTCTTTAAAATTTCCGGCATTATTTCATCTTTTATTATGTAAAAACCGCCTTTTTTCACCAAGTCAATGCCCCCTAACTGTTCGTATATTGCAAACATTTATTCATGGATGGAAGACATTATAGCATAACTGTAGGCAAAAAACAATACCTCAAATCCTAATATTTGAAAAATTATATGGGGAGTTACTTGAAAAAGTAAATGCAACCAGGGTAGTGGTAAAGGGTTGCAATAAATCTTACAAATGTGAAGTTGCAATTAGTATTACAAAGAAAAGCCCTGAAGCCCATGTATCATAGGGCTTGCATGATAACCAAATAAGGATGCTCCTTAGTCTTGATCCTCAAAACAGACGACTTTAATTACAGCTACGCTGCGATATGCTATAATAATTATACTCAAGTGATGAGGGGGGAATACGGTTGCGTAAAAAAATCACAAAACCTTTTTTTCTGTTTATATTACTTTGTATAAATCTCATCGGTTCTATTTATGGTTTTTATTGGTACCGACAGCAAATAGTGGAGACTCCGGGAATTTTAAAAATCTTTGTGCCCGATAGTCCCACGGCCTCTCTACTTTTTACATTGGCACTTCTAATGATATTAATAAAAAAGCCCAGGCCCTTTTTAATGCTAATGGCCTGCGCCTGGCTCATAAAATATGGGCTTTGGGCAGTCATAATTAATATCCACTTCCTTTTAATAGGCGGCAATTACACCTTCACAAACTTTCACCTGACTTTATCTCACCTAGGCATGGCAGTAGAAGGCTTTCTGTTTATAGATGAGATTGATTTTAATAAAAATTATATGCTAACTTTGACTCTTCTCATGTTAATCAGTGATGTTGTAGATTACAGCCTCGGTATACATCCCTGGCTGTTTGCACAAAGTCAATGGAAAATAGCTATTGTTTCGATTTTTCTACTGACAATTTTTATCAGCCTTTGTTTTTTATCGTATAAAAATCAGCACTAACCACTTGGTTTTTTTCGAAACTCATGGCACCATTCTTTAAGTGAGCACGTGTCACACATGGGATTCTTGGCACGGCAAATACTGCGTCCGTGATGAATTAACCAATGATGAGCTTTTATCCACAAAGATTCCGGAATTTTTAAAGTTAAATCTTTCTCTACGCCAAATACATCTTTCTTATCTGAAAATCCCAAGCGATGTGCCAATCTATATACATGGGTATCTACCGCAAATGCAGGTTTACCATAGGCATTAGCTAAAACAACATTACCGGTTTTTCGCCCAACCCCAGGGAGTTCTACTAACTCATTAAGAGTAGAGGGTACTTGGCCGCCGTGTTTTTCCAAAAGCATTTTTGAAGTCTCTATAATGTTTTTGCTTTTGTTTCTGAACAGGCCGCATTCCTTAATATCCTGCTCCAACTCCCACTTATCCGCCTTAGCAAAATCTTCAGGCCCATTATATTTTTTAAAGAGCCGCTTGGTAACTTTGTTAACCCTTTTATCAGTACACTGAGCCGCTAACATTGTGGCAATCAATAGTTGAAATGGATTTTTATAATTCAAAGCTGTTGTAGCATCAGGATATAATTGTTCCAGTTTTAAAAGGATGGCAGATATGCGTTTCTGCTCTCTTTCTTCAGATTTAATCTTGTCTTTTTCCATTAAGATCTTCCCTTGTAAGCTTATATTTCATTCGATTTTACGCTGCTGTGTTTGATTTTAAGGTTTCCTTTAAAATGTCAATAGCTCTTCTGAGCTGTATATCTTCACGTGAGTAAAGACTTTTATACACGGCATCGTCCAAAGCCATATAAAAATTAGCATCAACACTACCTGTCACAAGCATGCCTGCTTGTTTCTGTAATTCTTTGACAGCTTGCACAGTCCTTGGGCCGAAAACGCCATCCGGCTGTGTATTAAATAAATTCAAGAATTTCAATCTTTGTTGAATGCCTAATACATCCAAGCCGATATTTCCATAACTCAGTGTTCTTTGGTTGTTTAAAGGAATAAAATCTTTCGTGGGATTAGTTTTATCTGTTTCAATGACAACATCAGGAATTATTCCCGCTTTATTTATATTTGTACCATTGGGAGTGGTATAGTAAGCCGTGGTTAGCTTAACCCCGCCTAAAGCTCCTAAACTAAGGGTTCTTTGCACCATACCCTTTCCAAAAGTTTTCTCTCCTACCAAAATCCCGGCTTTTCTGTCTTTCACAGCCCCGGCTAAGATTTCTGAAGCACTGGCAGAACCGCCATTTACAAGTACAACCAAATTGAAGGTCGACTTTTCAAAGTCGGAAGTATATGATTGAATCTTGCCGTCTCTTGAAACTATATTTACTATAGGTCCTTTTGGAATGAAGCGTGTGGCGACTTCTACAGCTTGATCCAGATAGCCTCCCGGGTTGTTTCGAAGATCCAAAACTATACCGACAACACCGCTTTTTTTAAAAATATCAAGGGTTTTATCCAAGTTTTCCACAGTATTCTCATTAAATTCACTGATCTTGATGTAGCCGATACCTTGCCCCAGCACTTTTGAATCAATAGGATTTACTTTGATGGCATCTCTCTCAACTTCAAATCTTATTATTTGTTCTTCCCCTTCTCGCAGAATACCTATACTGACCTTAGTACCCTTTTCGCCTCTCAAACGTTTTGATACCTCTGCAGTAGAAAGTCCGGTGAGATTATTGCCGTCAATTTCAACAAATCTATCCCCCGGTCTTATACCTACCTTTTCAGCGGGACTTCCCTCCAAAATCGAAACAGCTGTTATATATTTATCCTTTGAAGTAATAACTACACCAATACCTTCAAAATTACCGCTTGTTGACTCATTAAATTCCTTGAATTCACTAGGGGTATAATATTCGGAATATGGATCATTAAGAGACTCAACCATTCCCTTGATAGCCCCTCTTAATAATTCCAGATCATTAATCTCTTCAACATAATTTGTTTTCAAGAAATTTTCCATCTGCATCAAAAAATATATTTCATCCGTAATCTTTTCTTCAGCCGCTATAGCTTGACTATATGTAAGAAAATTTATAAAAAGAAAGGATATTAATAAAATTGCTGCGATGCATTTAAACCAACTGAAACTTTTTTTCATATTTATACCTTCCTTCGGATAATCTTAATGACTATATTCTAACATAAAAATGTGCAGGTTGTATAATAATTTTAAAAACCTTTATAATGAGCCAAGCCTTTTAGCAAGGCTTGGCTCATAAACTTTATATAATTAATTTTGACTTGACTTCCACTGTAAAAAAATTAATTATGTCTTGAAAATTGTTTTAAATTATAACAAAGCACGCTTTATGTTGGCCATGAAATTACAAAATGAAGGCTCCTATAATAGAATTAACCTTTTGTTATTGTTAAAATCAATTAAACATCTGCTAAATGGTTTTTAGCTTCAGATACCAATTCATCCATAAGTTGTTTTACGGAAACAATTTCTTTGATTTTGTAAACATTGGTCCCCGCAAATGCAAATCCTTCATCAAGGTTTCCTCTTTGAGCGTTAATCAAAGCATCTGCAATGCAATAAGGAGCTTTGGCGGGGTTGCACGGTTTTAAGCAGTTACATAGACAGCGAATCGGTTTTTTATGGCCTGCTGCAACATCAGTTAAAAATTTGTTTTTTATTGCTCTGCCTATCATACCTACGGGACTGTGAATTATTTCTACATCATCAGAGCCTGCATTGATATATGCTTGTTTGAATTCATCCGATGCATCACATTCGTATGTGGCCACAAAACGAGTGGCCATTTGAACCCCTGAAGCACCCGCACGTATAAGATCAACAACATCTTTCCCGCTAAAAACCCCGCCTGCAGCAATTACTGGTATTTTTTTCTTGTAAATTACCTCATAGGGTTTTATTGCATTAAGCACATTTTTTAAAAGGTTATTCAATTGGAAAGCAGGTTGATCTACGTCATTTTCTGAAAATCCAAGATGACCTCCGGCCAAAGGACCTTCAACCACTATGGCATCAGGTGTTACACCGTAGTGCCTATGCCAATTTTTACAAATTATTGCCGCCGCTCTCCCTGAAGAAACTATTGGAACATTTTTTGTGTCTGAACCCATTGTAAGCTGAGGTAGTTTTAAAGGAAGACCAGCGCCGGAAAATATAATGTCGATTTTTTGTTTTACTGCTGCGATAACCATTTCTTCAAAGTTATTGAGGACTGCCATGATATTTACACCTAAAATTCCACCTTTACATATGTCACGGGCTTTTTTTATGTGTAATTTCAGAGCC
This sequence comes from uncultured Clostridia bacterium, assembly GCA_964520055.1. Taxonomy (GTDB): domain Bacteria; phylum Bacillota; class Thermosediminibacteria; order Thermosediminibacterales; family Tepidanaerobacteraceae; genus DUNY01. Next base: position 1,639 of record CAZFME010000064.1, on the reverse strand, counting down.
TTGAGGTTTGCTTCCCTTTTATTTTTTAAATAATCCGGTTCGTTGAAACCTATTTCAACTCCGGAAATAACCCCAATACCACCGTTTAACGCTACTTGACCGGCTAAAGAAGAAAGAGATATTCCAACTCCCATACCACCTTGCACAATGGGGACTTTGGCTGTAAACTCGCCTATTCTAAGCTCAGGCAAATCCATATGGGACCTCCTATCTATAATATCAACTATTAGCACTTGATATTAAAACTTTATTCTAGTATATATCTTATTTACAAAAAAGAAAAGAAGAAAAAACGACCGATTGCTGTCGGTCTTATCCTTGTATAAGTACATCGTTATGACACAATCGTATTTTATAAAATTTATCATTTCGTTTCTGATTTTTAAACTCGTCGATTTACTTATTTTGACTTTGCAAAAAGGAGTTTTTGATTTCACGCAGAATTAATTTTAAAAGAAGAGTGGTTGAGGAAAGTATGATCTTTTTGTTTTTTTTGTTAAAACATGAAACCTTTAGTCAGTTATTACCGTCTATAATATATGAGCCTATATTCATCAGTAAAGAGGAGGTACTAATTTGCCGGTAATAGAACTAACAAAAATATCGCGTAGCTACAAAAATGGCCAGGTTCTTATTGAAGCCCTTAAAGATATTGATTTAAGCATCGATGAAGGAGACTTTATTTCTATAATGGGGCCTTCCGGTTCGGGTAAGTCAACCATACTTAACATTATAGGCTGTCTGGATAGACCTACATCAGGAGAATATGAGATCGCAGGCAGACGAGTTGAAAAAATGGGCGACAACGAGCTGGCTGATATACGAAATCAACTTCTGGGTTTTGTGTTCCAGAGCTTTCACTTGCTGCCTGATTTAAATGCTTTAGAAAACGTTGAACTGCCGCTGATTTATCGCGGTTTAGGCGGTAATGAACGTCATAAACGCTCTGTTGAAGCACTCAAGTCTGTGGGGCTAGGGCAGCGTATTCACCATCGACCATCCCAGCTTTCGGGTGGTGAGCAACAGCGTGTAGCCATCGCCAGAGCAATTGTAGGGGATCCTAAAGTAATACTTGCCGATGAGCCAACCGGTGCTTTGGACTCAAAAACAAGTGAAACCATAATGGCTATTTTCGAAGAGTTAAACAGTCAAAGGGGGATAACTATAGTTCAAGTAACCCATGAAAAAAGTGTGGCTGAATTCGGTCATAAAATATTCCATTTATTAGACGGGCAAATAGAACGTGTTGAAAATGTAGCAAGATAAAATAACTCTTATTATTTAATTTTGGGAGGTAACAAAAATGGCGCAACGTATATTAATGATCGCCTTGATAATAGTAATTGCAATCGGCGGTGGGTTTTATGCTTATAGAGAGCTTGTACCACCACCTACGCAGGAGGCGCAAGGCCCGGTTTATTCAACAAAACCTGTAATTCGTGGAGACATTACTGTGGGAATTGATGTTACAGGACCTTTGAACCCTTCTCGAGGCGGAGGCATACAGGCTCCCGGTGGAAGGAATTATTATGAAATGCCCACCAGCAATATTCAATATACTCTTGTGGAGATTTTGGTAGAGGAAGGCTCCGAGGTTAAAATGGGGCAAGTTATCGCAAGACTCGCAGCCCCAGAACTT
>CAZFME010000063.1:0-12566 GCA_964520055.1 uncultured Clostridia bacterium | reverse complement strand
GGCTATGATTAGAAAGTATCAGGAAAACGATGACATAGAGAACTATATACAACATGCTCTTACAGGTGGCTTTCTTGATAAAAAGTCTATAAAGCAAGTTGAGTCGATGCTGTAGTCAACAGTAGTATAATCTAATCTACAATCCAGTATTTAGAATTAATGTATAATTAGGAATTTAACTGGGGCATTTTTTCGGCAATGCATGGCGGCTCGAAATGTCCTGAAAAGATGAGTGATGAAGCCATGCAAAACGCCGTGGAAAGCCTATTTGTGGCTAAGGACAGCGGTGATAAGGACATGCCGCCTCGTGAGAAAATGCCGCATCAGGCTTACCCGAAATTCGCAAAATACGAGGACGGCTATTACTTGCCATGGCCGGAAGGTGGATTAGACCATGATAGGATGTCCTATTTACTCACAGGCATGGATATTGCACAGGATGAAAGCCATGTGGCCTATATCACTGTCCGCGCAAAAAGCTACTATTTTAATGATCCGGACGTCTATGAGGCGGGAGAAAATGAAAAGTGGCTGGCAGAGAAATCAAAGGAGATGGGAGCGCCTGATTTGCAGGCCGCTACAAAACTTATCGCAAGTGGAGAGATGGAAGAGCTTGAAGGCGATAGTGAATTTGAAACAGCGATCTATATAAAATTTAGCGAGTGCAACCCATACGGTTATGACCCACGTTTTATATCCAATCGAAGTCAAATAATAAATTAAGATGAACCATACTTTGGTTACACTTACAACTTAATATGTATATATTACTATTTCATTTTGACTATCTTAAAGTATTTTGGAGTGTGAGATTATGAGAAATAGACGTAAAATATTATTTGTAATTATTATAATATTAATAATTACATTAGCCGTCTCCAAATATCATCAGAACCTAAAAAAGTATGAAGAGTATGCCGATGAAAAACTTAATCGGAACTTTTATATGGTTTGTGATTATATGATAAGATCGAATGCAGTTATTGAAAATGCTATTAAAAATGAGTATATTTTTGAAACAGATTTAGAATATCTAAACAGTCAATTTCCTGCATATTTACGAAGTTTATATGAAATTAATGACATATCAAGAAAATTTAATGAATTTGATTTTTTTAGTGCTGATACTAGATATAATTTTAACAGGGAGTATTCTCGCTTTTATTCTCGTATTGATAATTTATTTGGTAGTCGAGAATACGATGCTTATTCCACGGAAAAATATCAATTAACTCAAAGTGATTTAGATGTTTTTAAACAATCTTATGAATATACTTTCAAAGTTGTTACGATTATAAAAAATCATATAGAGTATTACAATATGTTTGATATAGTGATAGAAACTGAGGAAACAGGAAGAACTCAACTGATAAAAGAATACAAAGAAGAATATCTTGATCCTTGGCCCGATAATAAAATTGGTTGTGCGTCAATGGTATCAACTAACAAAGATGGAACTGTAATCGAAACGCAAGTAGAAGTACCTAGATATGATTATCCCAAACAACCTTTTATAAGAATAAATAACAAAGAGTGGATAAATATTTGTAAAGAGATTTATTCTCTTAATATTGAATACAAATAAATAATTTGAGATATAAATATGAGAAGTAACGGTGGGGGATGTCGGAAATACTAAAACGTTATACGCCATTTTTGGTGGTCTAAGCCCATACTTCGCAGGTATGGATAAAAAAATCATGGTAATTTCAAATGATTCACTATCTCCAGACGCGGGGAGTATTGTGTTTTATGCCTGCTTGATGCAAGTTACTGATGAATATCAATACAGGGATTTTATTAGAAATTATAGTTTGCCAAAATTTATTAGTTGGAAAAAGTCAAGAGACCTTTTAAGTAGAATATTCTCATTAGACAATTTGTTTATAACAGATGCCTTAATACAAATATACATAAATATGAACAGAGGGCCAACAACACAATAGAATTAGTTAAGAGTATAATCGAAAACAGCGTATAACACGAGGGTTGCGGCTCCGGCTAACACCTCCGACCTAACTTTGCGATTGTCTCGATTTTTGAAGAGGAAAGAGTAGGTTACTTTATTATATTAGGTCTGGATTAAGTGGTGCCAATTTATAGATAATTAAGTATATATAGAGGCTCGGACGCTTCACCTAACAGTGAATTCCCAAAATCTGAAAAAATATAAAGACTGTGCAAAATATGATGCAGTACTTAGTGGAGGACCGGTATGGGCTTTTTCGGCTTCACCTGTTGTAATTAGCTGCATTAAGGAACTACAAGGGATTTCAGGTAAAAATTACTGCCTTTTGTGACCATGGGTTTTCCTTTTCCATTCATGGGCGGTGCCCAAGCTAGTACTTTGATCAGTAATACCGCAAGTGATTCAGGAGCAATGGCTTTACCCGGAAAGATAATACTTAAACTCTTTCGCAATTATCATCTGCATATGGAAAAGGTGGCAGCTGAGATATCGTCTTACTTCAAATAGAGAGCACCTGGACATGATGAAACTAATTCATATTCATAAATGGAAGGAATAAAGTTGAAAGTGGGAATTAGACCTTGAACTTAATAATCAGAGAGAGCCTTCAGTAAAGAAAGGTCGAAATTCTTACCTTTACTGAAGGCTTCTTAAATTTTCGGGAGGATCGTACTATATTTTTATTTTCCTAAAAGGATTTCTATTTCATATTCATCGAATTTTTCTTGAATCCAAGTATTATAGGAAGTTGGTAATTTTTCTTGAAGTAGAATTTCCTTTATTGCTGCTTTGCTTTCTTCATATGTTGCTTCTTTTGCTTGTTTTCTGTCTTCTACTTTAATAATATGGTATCCATGTTTTGTTTTTATTGGGTCACTGATTTTCCCTATTTCTAATGAAAAAGCGGCATCTTCAAACTCCTGCACCATTTGTCCCCTTGAGAAAAAACCAAGCTCTCCGCCTTGCTGGTTATTTCCGGTATCTATGGAGTAATCCTTTGCCAATTCTGCAAAATCCTCCCCGGCCAGGAGCTTTTCCTTAACTTCTTTGGCCTTGTCCTCACTGTCAACCAAAATATGGCTGGCTTTAACCTGTTCTTTTACATCAAATCTTTCTTTGTTTGCTTCAAAGTAAGCTTTCACTTCATCTTCTTCTATTTTTATATCAGGCTCAAGCAGCCTCTTTATATTTAAGTTCATCTCGATGTTGTTTTTTATATCATCCAATGAGTAACCATACATTTCAAGAAACTGTTCAAATGCTTCCTGGCCTCCATACTGCTCTGCTATTGCATCAATTTCCTTTTGTACATCTTCGGCGGTGGCTTTAATATCTTGACTTTTTGCCTCCAGCTCAACAATTTTGGTAGCAATTAATGAGTTCAGTGCTGTCTGGCCATTTTCCTTGACTAAAAAATCATACAGCTCATCTTTTGTAATAACTTCACTGTTTACCCTGGCAACTACGTTGTCTTCTGCTTTACCTGACAATACATCTTTACTGCAAGCAGTTAAAATTGTGATTAGCACTAATGATATAGCTATGATCATAGCTAAAGACTTTTTGTTTATCTGTTTTTTAAAAATTTCCCTCACCCTTCTAGTAATAAATTTTTCTGCTTATCTACAGTTTATCAGTTTTTAGATACCGGTGTCTATAGACTATTAAAACTTTTATTTCTGTTACTTCTTCCCATATTGTTCATTGTTGTGTTTCCCGTAGCAGGAAGCTCTCCTGCAAATTGCTGCAGAATGTTTTCAACTCCGTCTCGTATAAAATTCAGTATGGAAGTTGAGCTGCCCATCATTTCTCTGCAATGAAATCGGGTGATTTTATCCAAAATTGAAGGAATTATGTATTTTATATCGAATTAGGTAGCTAGAACAAAAATGAACTGTTGATTCATTCTCAAAAGTTTTCATTTGCCACTCATCTCCTGGAAGGAGGAACGGATTTTTTTTATTTCCTGAACGAGGACAGGGTAAGAAGATATGTTGGAATATGGAAATATGCAAATCTCTACGGTGAGGGCTGACCTATAGATCCTAATGTCATAGAAGAAATAATAAGTCTCATTGACGAATTCAGTTAATTTTTTGCATATTACATATTTTATCATTGGAGTAATTGAAGTAATTTTATCCACAATTATCATGTTTGAACAAAACCTATATCCGGCAAATGTTATTCTCAATTTTTATAAAAAAGCAAGAAGAGAAATACACTATAAAAAGTAAATAAGGGAGATATTGTAATGCTACAAGTAACACTGACACCTGCGGAAAAAGATATACTTTTTTTAGATATAAATGGGCAGGGTGGTTTTCAAAGTATGTTGTTTAAATTCAGAGACCAGCTTTCCGGAAATATTCTCACCTTATATGAAGAAGATATCAAAAGATTTAAATCATACACATCTTCATACGGACAAGGTGGTTATCAAGGCCGACTGTTAAAACTGACAAGCGTAATTAATGCAATAAATAATGGTTAAGCCAAAAAACCTATCAATGACTATCGTGATGGTGGTTTGCAGTGCGGATTGTTTGTGTGAGAGTATTCATAATGCTGCTGAGGTGAATATGTTTTTTTGATCTTGAAGGAACATTTCTATAGATTTCCCGTCTAAAAGAGTAAAAGCCTAGAAGGAGTGTTCCTATGAATATAAAAAAGATCCTACTATTAACATTGAGCTTATTTCTATTAATCGGAGCAATTGGTTGCAGTAACAATACCAAAGACAGTTTAGGCATTCGAGGAGAAATAACGGAAATAATCTTAGATGATGATAAAAGCGTAACGGGCATACTGGTGGAAGGTAAGGTTGAAAGTGATACTGTCTATGACAAAGCAAGAGTCAGGATTGCCGAAGATACAGTGATTCTAAAAACAACCGGGCAAGAGCTATCCCCCGGGGACCTCAAAGAAGGAATGAAAGTAGAAGTAGTCTTCCAGGGTGCCGTAGCCGAGTCCTACCCAGTTCAAGGGCAGGCAAAAGCAATAAGAGTTGTGGAGTAGTCTACATATTTTGACAGATATTTTATTGCCTATGTAACATAATATAGCAATGACCGTGGTATTTAAAATTAGAAATATAGTTATTTAGCTCATTGAAATCTCCGCCAGATGCGGAGTTCTTTTATGTACACTACTAAAACGAAAAGATTTTTCAGGTCATACTTCCACAAAAGTATATTTAACGTGATAACCAACTGCCAACAAAAATATGTGATAAACCATGGTAAAATTAAGAATTTAGTATATGAGTTTACAATCTTCTTGGAGAAATTTAAAGGAAATGACCATTTCTTATTGAATTAGTGGGTAAAGGTGGTTTTTGACATTCCAGAGCAAAAACAACTGTTATATTTTGTGTTGCACATTTATAAAAATCATTTAGGAGAATTCGATGATACTTACATCTTTAATGAGAATTTATTTGACACGGTCGTTAAAACCCTTCGAATTTAAAAACACATATTCCAATATCCTCAATTATAAAGATGAGCCGGACCTTGGGCTTTATGTCCATATACCATTTTGCCGCAGTCTGTGCTCTTTTTGTCCTTACTGCAAAGTTATGTATGATGAAGATTTAGCACAAAGATACAAGACAGCTCTTCTGCGAGAAATTGAACTGGTTGGCACTGAACTAAAAGAGAAAAAGGTGGTTACCGGTTTATATTTTGGTGGAGGCACTCCTGCTTTGATGGCAGACAGTTTAAAAGAAATTATTGACTGTATAAAAAAATATTTTATCATTCAGAAGGGCATAGGTGTTGAGCTTCATCCTGATGATATCAGCGAGTCCACCTTAGAACTTTTGAAAACGGCCGGTGTTACGAAGGTAAGCATAGGGATACAGTCATTTGATCAACAATGCTTATCTGCACTGGGAAGAAAAGGCATAGACTTTTTAAAAAAACTGGAGCTGGTAAGTAGAGCGGGTTTTGAAGTCATTGATGTTGATTTGATATTTGCCATTCCCAACCAAACGGAAGAAATCTTGCTAAGAGATGTTGAAACTGCATTTACCAACGGAGCTACACAGGTATCAACATATCCTTTTATTGATTTTACCTTTGCCGATAATGCTTATAAGCCTTTATCAGAAAAGGAAAAGAAGAAGATGCTAAATGCCATATCGGAATATTGTAAGAAAACAGGTCGAGACCGAACAGCAGTCTGGACCTTTGCCAAAAAAAAGACAAAGAAGTATTCCTCTGTAACAAGGGATAATTTTTTGGGTTTCGGTGTTTCAGCTACCACATTATTGCGAGAAGAATTTAAAATCAACACATTCTCCATTAAGGCATATATGGATCGTATCAGCCGAAACCAATTGCCGACAGCCCTGACCTTATCCTTTACACTGCGGCAGCGAGCGGTGTATTATCTGTTTTGGAATGTATACTGCTTGCAAATTAACCCGGATAAATTTAAAAGAATTATAGGATATTCTCTTTCAAAGCTATATGGATTTGAACTATGGCTTAGTGAAAGGTTAGGTCTTTTGAAGAAGAAAAACGAATGTTATCATGTTACAGACAAGGGTGCCTATTATTATCATTATGTAGAGCAGACATATACAACCGCTTATATTGACAAGATGTGGAATATCATGAGAACAACGGCGTTTCCGGACAAAATTGTTTTAAAATAGGGTTTCGTTTGTGGTTGCAAAATTGAGCGGGTGGTTTTACTCTGCTATTTTGAGGCCGGGGTTACTCCGGCCTCTTGCATTTTGTAAATACGTATTAAATGAGAATATATAGGAAAAGATTGCTATAGGGCAAGTATATATATATTTTGGAGTGGTGTGATTGTGTGAATTTTGTACTAAACACGGTGAGGGAAAAAAGTGGTACGAAATTATGGAGCACTATTCAAAAGAATTATTAAACGACGGTGACCGTCAAGCTTATATTGAAGGGTTTGTTCCCAGCATCCGAAATAATGCTAAAAACAATCTAGGCAAATTGGAATGGGTAAAAAAGAGAGCACCCATTGCCCATCGCTTTATAAGAAATATGGTAACTGCCAATTTGAAGAAATATCATTTCGGTCAGGTCGTTCCCCTTGAAGATGCTGAAAAAATAGTAGAAATGGTCCAATCCATTACGAGGATTGCATGTATATGTCGCAGTGTCACTACCGGAAAAAATGATGCCAGGTATTGTTTACTTCTTGGCATGGACCCCACAGGTTTATGCGAGGATTGGCCTGAATTAAAGGTCGGTTTAGAGGTGCTTACTCCTTCCGATGCTAAAAGGATTCTAAGGGCTTTTGATAAACAGGGTTTAGTTCATTCCATATGGACCTTTAAAACCCCTTTTATAGGAGCAATATGTAATTGTGATCGAGACTGTTTGGCCTATAGGTTTCAAATAAGCTCCGATCTGGTTGATATTATGTTCAGGTCTGAGTATACGGCTCACATAGAAATGGATTTATGTGTAGGATGCCGTAATTGTATGAGTATTTGTCAATTTGGTGCAATAGAATACTCAACCATTAATGCCAAATGCCACATTAATCCTCATAAGTGTTACGGCTGTGGAGTGTGCCGGAGTGTTTGCAAAAAACAAGCCATAAAACTTTCCGACACTACTTAGCCATTGCAAAAACCGCGCCCGATACAAAAGGAATTAACCAAATGAGCCATACCAAGATACTGAATTTGTGAAATTTATATTTTGCTTTTTGATCATGCCTTATTAACACAATCGTTGCCCAAAGTGCATGAAAAAGCATCAAAAGTATTGCCAGTAAACCTGTTATACCATGGAAATTTAATTTGAACCCTCCCTGAGCTATCTTGCTCATAATTGTTGTACCCGTAGTATCAAAAATCAACCCAATCCAAAAAACATAGAGATGCCAATTCTTTAGCTCTCCTTGTATTTTTTCACTCCAGACACCCACTGTATAAAATACTAAAGCTAATGTAATAGATATAACCGCATAAATAAACATATAACGAACACTCCTATGGGCTGATTTTTTAGAATTTAAATAAAAAAGTTATCCATGTGATAAATGCTAGTAAAATAATTATTGTATTCCCTATTATTCTCTGAAAATAATATTATAATGAGTGATGTTTAACAGGTATTTTTATGAACACAAGTAACCGATTTAGAAAAGAATAATCTTTGGTTGTTGTATGTTTTTCAATTTAAATAAATATATTGATGAATATAATTCGGGTTTATTCAAAGTAGAATTAATAAACTCGTTTTATTCGGAGTATAATAGTTATACTATTGATCACGAGGAGGCGAAAAGATGGATTCGAAGATTATAACCAAATATGTCTATGCTTTTTCACCGGATAATGAGCCGGTTGAAAGGGCTAAAAGGGGGGAAACCCTAAAGTTTAAGACATTGGATTGTTTCAGCAATCAAATCAAGTCAGAGGAACAGCTCATAACAGCTATTGATTTTAATCATGTCAATCCTGCTACCGGCCCGGTTTATGTAGAAAGTGCCAAGCCCGGAGATGTATTGGTAGTTGATATTCTAGATATCACCATAGCCGATCAGGGAGTTACGACAACCCTTCCGGAAATCGGGCCTTTGTTTGACAAAGTGGAAACCAGAACAAAAATAATTCCTATCAAAGACGGAAAGGCGATTTTTAATGATATAGAGTTTCCTGTAAATACAATGATCGGAGTTATAGGGGTAGCTCCTAAGAAAGGAAGCATTCCCTGCGGGCATTGGGGTTTCCACGGTGGCAATATGGATAATAAGCGTATTGTAAAAGGTGCAAGGTTATACTTCCCAGTTAATGTGCCCGGTGCCTTATTCCAGTTGGGAGACTTACATGCGACCATGGGAGACGGGGAAATTTGCGGAACCGGTATAGAGATAGCCGGTGAAGTTACCGTAAAGTTGGATGTCATTAAGCAATTCCCAACCGAGCGTCCCATTTTAGAAACAGAAGATAAATGGTACACCATAGCAAATGCCGTGGAATATGCCGATGCTTTAAAACTCGCCACCGAAGATATGCAAAAATTAATAGTGAAAGCCTATGGTTGGGATGCCACCGACGCATTCCTTTATATGTCCGTTCAAGGTGATATTGAGATTTGCCAAGGCTGCAAACCATCCCCTGGGGATATGGTTGTAAGATTTGGCATTCCAAAAATCAAAGACAAGCCGTTGGTTAAATAAATAAATGAGTCCAAACACCCTAGCCTGTATAATTTAAAAGTACGAAGTACAATATAAGGTTTGGCTGAGTTAATTAAGATTAAAAGTGAAAGGCAATAATATCAAAAAAAGTTTAGATAAATGAAACCGATGGATATGACAGCTGTAATCCATCGGTTTCATTTTTTATGTACGTTTTTAAAAGCAAAATGGAATTTACCTTGAAGGAGATTATTTATATTTCGATAGTCGAGATTTAATAGTGGAGTATAATGTGATATAGTTGACATAAACTTTCAATGGGGAGGAGATTTTCTTGAAATTTTTACGGAAATATCGTGTTATTCTAATTATATTTGGGCTTTTAATGCTGTCCAACATTGCATATGCTGCTGATGCGCTCTATCGATTAATGCATAATGATCATGATGCACTTATTATAGGCGAAATAGCCGACATTGATGAAATCGGTGCAAAAGCAAAGGTCGTAAAAAGCATTGTAAGTGCTAAAAACCTTAACGAAAATCATCCTAAAAAACAATTAAAACTCTCTGAAGCAAAGATTATTATGCCTTTTGGATATACGGGCTTTTACAATGAAGACGGCAGCCATATGGTTAATCCTCGTGTGGGAGATTATATACTTGCATCGCTTAATAAGCATGGAAATAACTTCGAGGTTGCTTGGGGAGCTTATAAGGTTGATAGCCTTGATTATAAAGACTTATCGGTAGTTTTGCCTGAAAACTCGAAGATATGGTCCAGAATGGAAGCCGCAGCAATTAAGGTTTTCATAAATAGTGACGGCCAAATAACCGAGTTTGCCTTTGATGGAGATTCTAAAATCGTTTATGCAGGTGAAGAAAAAGTTGTTATTTTTAGCGAAAATACTGATGCCGGCGAAGATACACTTAAAGACGGACATCAAACAAGGGAATCCTCATCCATAGGAATAATAGGTGGGGCTGACGGCTCCACATCAATATATGTTTCAGGAAATCCGATAAAAGCCATGATAATTCCTATAATTATCTCTGCAGTTGTGATTTTTGCCGGCGGCTTTGCTTTAGGCTATATAGTCAAAGCTAGACGCTCAAAATGATATTTTTGGCTTTGTGGAATTTCCATCGACATAAGTGGGAGTTGTGCTTTTTCTTGCCGTAGCGAATATCCATGACATCTTGCAATATTTCGTCTTTCAGAAAGCTGAAATTTGATTAATTTGTTCCTACCTACTGGATTGCGATTGCGAATGAATTTAAACATTGTAAAATAGTTGTTACTCTAATGAGCGATTATCTACAATGAAATTAGCCGGCAGAGTATCCGGATACCTCATAATCAATATAACAATGTTTTTACAAAATGGAACCACTTTCTATACAGTAACGTCTAAAAGGCAGCCGCCGTTATGCTTTCTTTTCCCACTGCGATTTTGGCTAATTCCGGACCCACGTATTGGCAGGGATACCCATCCTCGGATATAATGTTAGTTGAAGAAAACTCCCCAATTACAGTGAAAAATGAAGATCTCGTTTTCGATTTTTCCGATGATGAATCCGGTCATACGATCAGTGGTAAAGTAACTGCCACTTATGAGATGGTTAACCCTACAGATGAGCAACTATCGGTGCAAATGGCTTTTCCTTTTGTTGGAAGGGTTGATGAACTTTCACCGGATGATATAACCATTATGGTCGACAGCAATCCTGTGCCTTACGATTTATTTATCGGGGATACAGTTGACAGCTACGGAGCCTCTATAGAGGATAGGGAACCAAGTTTTGATTTTAAAGACATCGTGAATACCATTACAGATGAACTTTATAAGGCGGAAAACTTTACAGAAAAAGAATTGGGTAAGCTCTATATGATCGAAGTTAAACCGACTACCGATCAAAGAATAAACTTTGCGGTAGATTTTGATTTTGCCAAAACCAAAGTGCTCACATATGGATTTAATCGGTATGAGAGAGATGGCAAAAAAGTAAGAATTGCCGCCTGGTGTTATGAAACTGAAGTTTTACAAATCTATGTTTTAGGTGAAGACATTGGTTTAAATATAAATGCTTATACTGACGGAGAACTCAGTAAAAAAACCGATTTATTCACACATCAAATCTCCACAAAAGAGGTGGAGCTTAAAACCTACCTAATGGAGTATATAAAAAACAATAACTATAGAGAAACCAATAATATATTTTCCGATACCCAATTATATAATCTGTATGCGAAAGCCCTTGATAGAAACTTCACTTCCGGGTACAGCTCCGAGCATGACCTTTTAGGAGAGGGATATTACCAACGTATTTTAACCCTTGTTTACACCGTGGAGTTTCCTGCAAATAGTGAAAAAGAGGTAAGCGTAAGTTATAGGACATCCGGAACTATGGATAGGAGGGAAACTGCAGACCCCCTATATACCTTTGACTATATCTTGAATCCCGCTAAGAACTGGAAGGATTTTAAAAATCTTTATATAGAAATTATCCCGCCGCAAAAAGCTCCCCATATTGTAAAAAGTAGCATTGAATTTACCAAGGGAGAAAAAAATACCTACACAGCAACCTTAGCTGAGCTCCCCGAGGATGACCTATCCTTTACTCTCTATGCCCATGAGAAAATTACGCTGCTAGATAAGATTCAGGGGAAATTACGGAGAAGTTTTGGGTACTTTATTTTTCTTGCAATAGATGCAATAGCATTTCTGATTATCGGAATAATTATTGTCATACTTGTTCTTAGAAGAAAAAAGAATAAATATATCTGATGATCTAAACTAAGTACATGCTGATTTTAATCCAAATACATTATATTGGTAAGCTTTATAAGTTCCACCTTTGAATCTGATGTAATCTCTATATTAACAATCATATCATCATCCTTGTCAAAATCGAATATTATAAGAATACCGTCACCTAACTCAAACCAACCTTCAAGTTTTTCATTACTATGTATACTCACCGGTTCAGTGTATTTATCGCGGTATTTACTGAGCACCTCATCAGCGGTAACGCCAATCTTGTCACCTAACCATGTTTGGTATTTATCTGAAGTTAGATTAATCTCTAAGACTTTATCAGAGTCCTTGCCGACAATAAGGTATATTCCTGAAAAATATGAAGGCAATTTTTACTCGAAGGCTATTCCATATAAAGAGACCAGAAAGAGTTTTGGTATGGTTCTTTTCATAGGGTTTTTCATAGCATTTCTCTTTTTCATAGCTTCCGGAAGTGTAATATACTTCAAGCTGTTTAACGAGATAAAACAAGATGGAATAGAGTATGGCATACTTAAAAAAATAGGAACAACCGATAAAGAAATAAATGACATCATAACCAAACAGATAGGGATTATATTCTTCCTACCCTTTATAGTCAGCACTTCCCATTCCCTCTTTGCCCTAAAATCCCTGTCCAGTTTAATGATGAGAAAC
>CAZFME010000062.1:0-12793 GCA_964520055.1 uncultured Clostridia bacterium | reverse complement strand
TGACGTCATTTAATGAATTTGTCAAACGGTACCTCAGTTTTAGTTAATTATATTATTTCTGAGGCCGTGTCACATATGTTTGACTTCTCTACAAACAACAGCACTGCAAAAATAAAAATGTCATTGACACCTATTATGCCTTGTAGTATAATAATATTTTAAATTGACAAAAGCCTTATAATATGTTATTTTCTTATTAGAGATATTTCGGGGAGGAGCTTTTGGATGTTCAATATTGGAGATAAAGTTGTTTATCCGATGCATGGAGCAGGTGTTATAGAAGCTATAGAAGAAAAAGAGATACTTGGTGAAAAGCAAAAATATTATGTTATGCGGATGCCCATCGGTGATATGAAGGTCATGATACCTTTAAACAATATAAAGGATATAGGGGTTCGACAGGTGGTAGGTGATGAAGAGATAAGGGAGGTATTCAATATTTTAGGTGGGGAAAAGAGTAAGATGTCTACCAATTGGAACCGCCGCTACAGAGCAAATATGGAGAAAATAAGAAGTGGGAGTATATTTCAAGTGGCTGAGGTGGTAAGGAATTTGGTACTGCGAGACAAAGAAAAAAGCCTTTCCACTGGCGAACGTAAAATGCTTGAAAATGCAAAACATATACTTGTCAGTGAAATAGTTTTAAGTAAGAACATACAAGAAGATGAAGCACTTCAGTTGATTGAAAATGCATTCATTTGAAGTGCATTTTTTTTAATAATGCATAATCAACAAGGATAAAGGTTTTCTTTATTTGAAATGCTTTTATTAAGAAGCCTTTATTTTTATTTCTACAGGTATAATTTACTATCATTATGGATTTAATTGACTTTTTATTATATAATAATTCAAAAGTGAAGTAAAAAATCTTTGAAATGGCAATAATTTTAACAGGAGGTGACGTTATTGGCAAATAAAGTTATACGTATCATTATTACTGTCATTGGTTTTACCGTTGGTTTTCAGGTTATGTTTTTGGGTTTATATTTAAATAACTATATAGGTCTATTTCATCTAGACTATGTTCCTACTCTGGTAATTGAATTAACCGGCACGTTGGTATTTGGAATTATATTTTATTTTTTAAGTTCAAAGATAATAGATGTCGGCTCGAAAACTAAAGAGTGGATTGAAAACAGACTTCAAAAAACTCCAATGCGAGATATATTATATGGGTTTTCCGGTGCTTTAATGGGCCTTTTGGTAGCAAATCTATTTTCACGGGCTTTCTTGAGTATTCCGTGGATTGGGGGATATATCCCCGTGATATTCAATGTTATGATGGCGTACATGGGTGGGAGCATCGCGCTTAAGAAAAAAGAGGAATTATCAAATCTTATTTCTTTGCCCATAGGAACCTTTCAGAAAAAGAAAAAAAACCCTACAGTTATAAACTGGGTGAAGCCTAAAATACTGGATACCAGTGTAATTATAGACGGTCGCATAGCAGATATTTGTCAAACGGGATTTGTCGAAGGTACTTTAGTGATACCTGGATTTGTGCTGGAAGAACTAAGACATATTGCCGACTCTTCAGACAGTCTTAAAAGAAATCGAGGCAGGAGAGGCTTAGATATCTTAAATAAGATACAAAAAGAACTCGATATAGAAGTGGAAATTTACGAAGGTGACTTTGAAGACATAGCCGAGGTCGACAGCAAGTTGGTAAAGCTTGCACAGGTTCTTGACGGATGTATAATAACCAATGACTTCAACTTAAATAAGGTGGCGGAATTTCAAAAGGTTCAGGTGCTCAATATCAACGAACTTGCAAATGCGGTAAAACCTGTAGTACTCCCCGGTGAAGAAATGGTGGTTCAGGTAATAAAAGACGGAAAAGAAACCGGTCAAGGTGTTGCCTATCTGGATGATGGGACAATGATAGTGGTGGACGGAGGCAAAAAGCATATTGGTGAGACTATAGGTGTAATGGTTACCAGTGTACTTCAAACCGCTGCTGGAAGGATGATATTTGCAAAGCCAAAATCCTTGTAACTTGGGGTGAGTTATTTATGCAGGTGAATGCCATAATAGCTGCCGGTGGTCAGGGAAAGCGTATGAACAGCAGCATCAGCAAACAGTTTTTAACTATAAAAGGTCATCCGATACTGTATTATACCTTGAATAAATTTGAAAAGATGAATATTATCAAGTCAATTGTTCTGGTAACAAGTACCGATGACATGGATTATACGCGAGAGAAAATAATCAAACAATACAGGTTTAAAAAAATAGAAATGGTCGAGGGCGGCAAAGAACGCCAGGATTCTGTATATAACGGTTTGAGGGAACTTTCCCCTCAAACCGATATTGTTGTTATACATGACGGTGTAAGGCCTTTCGTTTCCACTAAGCTTATAGAAAACAGTATTGCCGCTGCTGCAAAGTTTAAGGCAGTAGGAGTGGCGGTGCCTGTAAAAGATACGATTAAAGTAGTTGGAGATGGCAATATAGTTGAAAACACACCTAACCGCAACACCCTTTGGGCCATGCAGACCCCGCAGAGTTTTAACTACGACCTTATTATGAAAGCTTATGAGAAGGCCATGTATGAGGGATTTTACGGCACTGATGATACCGTTTTAGTAGAACGCATGGGGTTGCCCGTCAAAGTTATTGAAGGGGCGTATGAAAACATTAAGATTACTACACCGGAAGACATTATTTTTGCAGAAACCTTTGTAGCCCTCGGATATGGAGATTTCAGGAGGTAAGCTATGAGGATAGGTTTAGGTTTTGATGTTCATAAACTGGTAGTAGGTAGAAAACTGGTGCTGGGCGGCGTAACAATTCCCTACGAAAAAGGTTTATCAGGGCATTCGGACGCCGATGTACTGGTGCATGCAATAAATGATGCGCTGCTGGGAGCTTGCGCATTAGGTGATATTGGAAAGCACTTTCCCGATCATGATCCCAGGTATAAAGATATAAGCAGCTTGATATTACTTGAAAAGGTAGAGAAACTTTTAGGTGATGCAGGATATAAAGTGGTCAATATTGATTCGGTGATATGTGCTCAAAAGCCGAAACTATCCCCTTATATCGATGAAATGCGCATGAATATTGCCGATACCTTAGGTGTGACTGTGGATAAAATTAGCATAAAAGCCACTACCACTGAAGAATTGGGCTTTGAAGGACGTGGTGAGGGCATTTCAGCCCAAGCTATATGTTTGATTGAACAAATATAATTTTTAGAATATACTTAAAACGGAATAAAACCATAGTGATTGGACATAATTATCTAGTGAGGATATAAGTACCTCACTTTTTTTATTAAAATAAAACGCCGAATTCCTTCAAAAAAAGGATACGGGGGAACCGTTTAAATGGGGTGAATCTCCTTTGGGAGAAGGGTTAGCCTTTCAACCCTAACCCGTCAGCTAACCTCGGAGGCGCAGGAAGGAGGGTAGGCCGTGGGCAAAAGAATTGCCGGGATGGTCTCGGTATTTCTGGTAATTTTTTGCTTTATCGGGCCAATAAAAGGGGGGCAAGGCGATGAATATGTCCAGTCTGTTTATAATGGCTTAGAAGAGACAGAACCTTACTTGTCAGTCAAACGCCTTATTCAGCTTGCCGAAGGTTCAACAGTTATTGTAGGCAAGGCGTCTTGGTATGGACCGGGGTTTCATGGCAGGACCACTGCCAATGGCGAAATCTTCGATGAAAATGCCTTAACAGCAGCCCACAGAGAATTGCCTTTTGGTACAAAGGTGCTTATTACCAATTTAAATAACGGTAAAAGCACTCTTGTGACCATAAACGACCGGGGTCCCTATATTAAAGGAAGGCATATAGACCTATCCCGGGCGGCGGCAAGGGAAGTTGAGATGATTGATGCCGGCGTTACTGATGTTACGATGGAAATAGTTGCATATAAATAAAGTGAAACCCAAAACTAATAAAGCCCTACGAAGTAATTGATGTAGGGTTTTATTAGTTCACCTTAAACTAGGGTTATGGATTTTAATTGGATGGTAAAACTTAGGAATCCATTGTGGGGACATACTCACTATACCGGAAGGTGTTGGCGGGATTGAGATTACTGGCTGAAAGAGGAGCATCATCTACATTTGCTAGGCCTGCAGTGAATACGAATACATTTGGAACTATTCCACTATATTCCAGTTCCCATTCCGTAGAAGGTTTCGGGAATATATGAGCTAATGCACATTTAGGTTGAACTGAAAAAGTAAATTGTTCAATGAGAGTTTTAGGATTAGGACATGTTTCAATGTTAAAAAGTCTACTTGACTTTATATAGAAAATTTAATAGTATATAAATCAAATAATACTGACACAAGCGTTGAAGGGGCCTGTAGGCTTGACACTCCTTCCAGAGAGAAACCGTCACCGGCTGAAAGCGGTTTTAAGCAAGACAAGACCGAAATTGCACCCCGGAGCTCATACTTTGAATAAAGTAGAGGTAGTGCGGCTTTTGCCGTTAAAAAATAAGTTATAAGACAGAGTGGAAACGCGAGTCCCTCGCCTCTGAAGAGGTTGGGGGACTTTTTTACATTATTGCAAAATCAATATAGCCCATTGTAGACGGCGGTCTTTGGCCGCCTCGCAGAATACCTTCACCTACACGAGAAAAATGCAAATAAGGAGGGAATCAGCATGTTAAGTACTGTAAAACAGGACATAAGGGTTGTCTTTGAACGGGATCCCGCCGCTAAAAGCGTGATTGAGGTTGTGCTGTGTTATCCGGGTTTCCATGCGATTTTGCTGCACCGTATAGCACATGGCTTTTACAAACTCAATTTGGTTTTGATGGCCCGGTTTACTTCTCAGATAAATCGTTTTTTGACCGGAATTGAAATCCACCCCGGTGCAAGAATAGGTAAAGGGTTTTTCATTGACCACGGTATGGGTGTGGTCATAGGGGAAACCACCGAAATAGGCGATGATGTGACACTGTATCAAGGTGTGACTTTAGGTGGTACCGGAAAAGAAAAGGGAAAGCGCCATCCCACTTTGGGGAATAATATTGTAGTAGGGTCAGGGGCGAAAATCCTAGGACCGGTAAATATAGGTGATAATTCAAAGATCGGTGCCGGGGCTGTAGTATTAAAAGATACACCTGCCAACTCCACAGTGGTGGGAATACCCGGTAAAGCGGTAGTCCGGCAAAAAGTGGACTTTTCTGATACTGATTTTACAAAAGTCGATTTAAATCATCATTTACTTCCTGACCCAGTGGCGGATATGATGAGAAGTTTGCAAAAGAAGATAGAGGCTTTGGAGATGAGGATAGCATTTCTAGAAAAAGAACTTAATTCCAAAACAGGCTAAAGCAATATTCATATTTTAGTAGCAGCTCTTCTAAGGTAAAGACGAAAGCAAACGATAAATTTTTAAACAAGACTGTTGTTATTCTGATAGTGGGCTGTCAAATAGTGGGCGGTCAAAGACCGCCCCTACTTAGAAATTTTATATGGAGGGAATAATCAATGATAATATATAATACCCTGACAAGAAAGAAAGAGAAATTTATGCCGCTAAAAGACAACAAGGTAAACATCTATACGTGTGGTCCTACGGTTTATGATTTTTTCCACGTGGGTAATGCTAGGGTCTTTATAACCTTTGATATGGTTAGAAATTATCTTAAATATAGTGGCTACGATGTGACTTTTGTCCAAAACTTCACTGATATTGATGACAAAATGATAAACAGGGCTAATGAAGAGGGCATAACTGTAAAAGAGCTTGGAGAGCGTTTTATCCAAGAGTATTTCAAAGATGCTGATGCTCTCGGTGTAATCAGAGCTGATGTCCATCCTCGGGCTACCGAACATATCGGCGAAATTGTTGATTTGATAAAGATTTTAGTAGAAAAGGGGTATGCCTATGAGGTAAATGGCGATGTTTATTATGAAACCCATAAATTCAAAGATTATGGTAAGCTTTCACACCAAAACATTGACGAACTAGAAGCCGGTGCCCGGATTGAACCCGGGGAAAAGAAAAAAAATCCCATGGATTTTGCACTGTGGAAAGCACAGAAACCAGGAGAACCGGCGTGGGACAGCCCTTGGGGAAAAGGCCGTCCCGGATGGCACATCGAGTGTTCCATAATGGCCATGAAATACTTAGGAGAGACTATTGACATCCACGGCGGTGGCCCGGATCTAATTTTTCCCCACCATGAAAACGAGATTGCCCAAAGTGAAGCTGCTACCGAAAAGCCTTTTGCACGATTTTTCATGCATGTAGGATATCTCAATATTAACAATCAAAAAATGTCCAAGTCTCTGGGAAACTTTTTTACCGTCAGGGATATATTAAAAACCTACGACCCTGAAGTTTTAAGGTTTTTCATGCTGTCATCTCATTATCGAAATCCCATTAATTTCAGTCAGGATTTAATGGAACAGGCCAAGAGCTCATTGGAACGTCTGTATAATGCACTATATAGTATAGAGCATCTGGAGAAGGTGGCATTGGATAAAGATCTCACAGAAGGCGATCGAGAATACCTAAACAGTCTTGAGATAAATAAAGATGAATTCATAAAAGCAATGGATGATGATTTTAATACTGCCGATGCCATAGCATCCCTTTTCAATATAGTGAGGCAGTACAATATGAGCATTGACGAAAAATCCCCCCGAAAGCTAATAATTGCTACAAAGGAAATGCTGCTTACTCTCGGAAGCGTGTTGGGCTTTTTCCGCAAGTTCACGGAAAAGACCTTATTAGATGAAGAAATTGAGCAGAAGATAAGAGAAAGGCAGCAAGCCAGGAAGGACAAAAACTATGCACTGGCAGACCAAATTCGGGATGAACTAAAAGCTCAGGGAATAATTCTCGAAGATACACCGGCGGGAGTTCGTTGGAAACGGCAGTAGAAAAGAGGAGGGATTACATTTTCAGATAATAACGGTGCTAAATTGGATGTAAATTCTTTATCGGCCTTGGCGCTGGCCTTCATAGGAGATTCGGTGTTTGACCTGTTTATAAGGACTATGCTGGTAGGGAGTGGCAAAAAAGTAAGAGATCTTCACAAAGAAGCCGTAAGTTACGTAAAGGCCTCCGCCCAAGCAGCCATACTAAAGAGCTTGGAACCAAAGCTTACCCCGGAAGAAAGGGATATCGCAAGAAATGCCAGAAATACCAAAGTCAATACAGTTCCCAAAAATGCTGATATCATGGATTATCATTACAGCACAGCCTTTGAAGCCCTGCTAGGATATCTGTATCTTGCGGGCCAAATCGAGCGGTTACATGAAATTCTACTTATGGCATACAATCTCAAAAGTGAATCTTAGTGCAGTAACACAGCAGAGGTAGTATGCAGAACACACGCTGGCGGGCAATCGGTAACAAACCAAATTGCCCGCCAGCTTCTGCATTGCGCGGAATGGTATTGACCTTTCCTTACAACAGGTTGCTTGTAGGAGCGGTGCTGACATCTTTCTCGGAGTTATTTTCTACATTGGAATGGTTTTTTCGCCGTCATCTTATTTCGATGGAGGATACTTACCACAGCCGAAGTCACCCTCGGGGCAGTATCCCAATTCTTCACATGGAGCTCCGGCATTTTCGAAAAGTCCCGGAGCGATTTTTTTCACTTCAGCCAACATTAGATTTGCCAATTGCCGAATTTCAGTTTGAGCCCGCTCGCAGCAGCGTAGGTTGAAGAAATTATACAGACTTCGTACATTCATTGTCATGACTATCCTGGTCTGGATGCCGTGAGGCAGTATGTATCGGGCATCTTCCTGATTGATACCCATTTTAACCAGGTCTATATAGCATTGTTTGCACGCATTAAAGCCTTTGATGTATACAAGTATGGCTTTCAGGTTTTCAGAGATGCTTTCGGGTACCATAGCATAATACTTGTTATCGATGAGATTCTGCATCATCGATATAATCTGTTTATTGAGTTGCCCATATTTACTGCATAAAGCAAGAAGTTTATTCTCATCATAAAAGGAGTCCGCAAAATCCAGATTTTCGTAAATGTATTGCGCAAAACCTAAAATATCTTCACTTTTTATTAATAATTTCCCATCTTTTTGAGTAATATTAAAAGGAATGGCTTTAAATATCGGTTCAAGTTCCGAGGGGAAAACTACGGAAAATTTGGGATCATCTGAAAGTAGTCCTGCCCCGTCGAAAACTCCTCGTATGTAGGAAGGTCTATGCAAATTTACAATATTTTCAGGTATCCGGCCTTTGACTTGGTATTTTGCTATTAGAGGTTGAGGGATGTTGTTATTGCGTCCTGACAAAGTATTGGATAGCGCTAGGCCCTCCAGGTAACTCGTGTTTTTTGCTGTCAATACATCATCATTATTATGGAATGATATTTCTTTATCAAAGGGGTTGTTGTATCTTAGACTTTGGACCGAGTAGGATGCGATGCGATGCCGCGTAATCTGAGCTAAAAGGGTGCGGCTTACTCCATCGATGGCAAATGTGAAACTAACATGTTCCGTAGGAGACATATGCCTCATATTCATAAGTTTTTTAATAAAAGATGTAGCCTGCTCTTGGCTGAAGTTATCCATTATCTGTGTTGCACTGATTTTAGAATAACAAAGCCGCGCTGCGGCTGCTACGATTTTTTCCGGTTCAGGTGTGTGAGATAAAATTGTAACCTTCATCAAATCCGCCTCCTTGACTTTTTTGGAAAATTAAAATATTATTTGAGTAAACCCTTGCTTTTATTATATCGTATTTAAGCAAAGCTGCAATTAAAAAACTGATTGAGTGCAGATTAATTATAATGATAAAATCAATAGTTTATTGATTTTGCAGGAGTTGATTAAGATTAATGAAGACCAAATAGAGGGCAGGAATTCGGTATGGGAAGCTTTGCGAGCAGGCAGGCCTATAAACAAGATTTATATAAAAAAAGGTGAACACCGTGGTATGATAATAGATATAATCGATAGAGCCAAAAAGTCGGGCATCCCTCTGTTGGAAATAGATGAGGGCGCTTTTTTATCAATGGCTCAAACTCCTGGTCATCAAGGAGTTTTGGCTAAGGCTGCATCCAAAGATTATGACAATGTTGAAGACATACTAAAAAGTGCGCGAGACTTGAAGGAAGATCCGTTCATCCTGATTTTAAATGAACTCACGGACCCACAGAACCTTGGAAGCATTCTTCGCACTGCTGATGGTTTAGGTGCTCATGGTGTAATTATACCCAAACACAGGGCATGTGGCATAACTCCGACTGTTGCTAAGATATCCTCCGGGGCCATTGAGTATGTCAAAGTAGCTAGAGTTACTAATATAGCCAGGACTATGGATGAACTTAAAAAAGAGGGTTTATGGATAATTGGTGCCGATATTGATGGAAAGAATTATTTCGAAGTTGATCTTACAGGACCGGTTGCTCTTGTTATAGGTGGGGAAGATAAAGGCCTTGGGAAATTAGTTAAGAAAAAATGTGACATCCTAGTGAGAATCCCTTTAAGAGGCCAAATAACTTCACTCAATGCAGCTGTAGCCGCATCTATATTAGGATACGATATACTCAGGCAGAGGCTTATAAGTCATGGAAAAACGACATAGGGAATTTCTGTTGGTGGACGGTTACAACATAATTAATGCATGGCCTGAGCTCTCCGACGAAGTAAACAGAATCAATCTGGGGTCGGCTCGGGATAAACTGATAGACATTATGGCGGATTATTCGGCTTTTACAGGAATCTTTGTCATAATAGTATTTGATGCACATCAAGTTGATAAAAACATCAGGACCAATTACACCATAAACGGTGTTGATGTGGTTTATACCAAAGAAGGGGAGACCGCTGATCATTATATAGAAAAAGTTGCAGATGCCATCGGGCGTGAAGAAAGAGTAAGGGTAGCCACCTCCGATTGGATAGAACAGCAGATAGTGATGGGTAGGGGAGCTAGTCGCATTTCAGCCAGAGAGTTATATGAAGAAGTGAATAGTTTAATAACAAAGCGTCAGGCCATGGAAAAAAGCAGAACGGAATTGAAGGAGACTTTGGCAGATATCATTGATCCCGGGTTAAAAGAACGCCTGGAAAAGCATATAAAAAATATGCAAGAATAAAACAGCAAGCTCAAGGCTTGACTACTTCAAGGAATATAAGCTATAATTATTTTACAACTGTGTTGCTCTTAAAAATACATGGGGGCGATTTTATTGAATGTCGGGCTTCCAAAAGAGGAGTACCTGCTTTTTGATGATATGACCGATGAAGAGATAGTATGCGAAGCTGTTAACGGTGACCATGAGGCCCTGGAATATCTTATAAATAAGTATAAGAATTTTGTCAAATCCAAAGCTAGATCGTATTTCTTAATAGGTGCCGACCGCGAAGATATCATTCAAGAGGGAATGATTGGACTTTATAAAGCCGTAAGGGATTTTAACCCGGATAAATTGTCTTCCTTTAGAGCTTTTGCCGAGCTTTGTATTACAAGGCAAATTATTACTGCGATAAAAACTGCTACTCGTCAAAAACACATTCCACTCAATTCCTATGTTTCACTTAACAAACCCCTTTACGACGAAGATTCCGACAGAACACTGCTGGATATCCTTTCAGGTGTAAAGATATCAGATCCCGAGGAGCTTATTATCAGCCGAGAAGAGTTTGAAGATATTGAAGGTAAAATGGGAGAAATTCTAAGCAAACTCGAATGGCAGGTGTTGATGGCCTATCTTGGAGGTAAGTCCTACCAGGAAATTGCCAAAGACCTTAAACGCCACGTCAAATCCATTGACAATGCCCTTCAACGAGTAAAACGGAAACTTGAAAAGTATCTCGAAGTTCGTGAGCTTAACTGATTAAATTATGCAGCCATAGACTATTGACCAAAGATATTTTAACATTTATAATGATAGAGCGTGGAGAGATTCCCGAGTTGGCCAAAGGGGGCAGACTGTAAATCTGCTGGCATCGCCTTCGGTGGTTCGAATCCACCTCTCTCCACCATAATAGTGGATAGTGGTCGGAAGGAATGATTTAATGTAGGGAGAATGGGAAGTTTTTAATTCTGACGTCTAACAATCCGACACCTGAAAATTGGTCATAACAGAGGCCATTCGCCTTTTCACACATCCAACTTCCCACATCATACATCGCAACGTGCGGGAGTAGCTCAGTTGGCTAGAGCGTCAGCCTTCCAAGCTGAATGTCACGGGTTCGAATCCCGTTTCCCGCTCCAATGATGAATCCCAATAACTGTAATACGATAAGTAATTACAGTTATTGTTTTTTTGTACGGGCAGCCATACAAAATGTCCAGAGATACCTTGGTTTAAAATGAGAGGTCCTGCCAGATGGAAAGCAGGTTATTGGAAAGTCGAGAATTTGATGCACGGTTGTAAAAAACTGCGAAACATGTAGATAGGATTATTAGTTTCATTGAAAGAGTGATAATTTTGTGATATATTATTTTGGGCTAGTATGTTAATACTGAAAATAAACCGCCGGGTAACAAGAGAACAGCATCATGAGGCTTGAATGACCAAATATTGCAAGTGACTAATGAAAAGTACAGATAAATGAAGCAGGGATAACTATGAGCAGGAAAAAGCAAAGAGTAAGGTATGAGGTTGACAGTGGTGATGTTAGGCATCTTACTTACGGGTGAAGAAATAAAAGCTATCCTTCGCGCAGCAGACGAGCTAATTGCAACCGGAGGAAGGAGCATGCTTGCGAAGATTCTTAAAGGTTCAAGAGATAAAAAGGTTCTCGAGTACGGTTTGGACAAGTGCCCTGTCTATGGCTACTATCGGGAATTAACGCTACAAGAGATAACAAATCGGATTGACTGGATGATAAAGAAGGGTTACCTTAAGGTGGAATATAACGGCCGGCTTCCCATGCTTGTTTTTTCGGAAATTGGTTGGGAGATAGAACGGGAAACCTATGCGGAAGAATTGCTGCAAAAGCTGGTAAAGCTGTTAGGAGGCAAGGACTACAGCTATGTTCATGAGCTAAAGGACAGAAACAGGGGAATGATACTGTTATTGATTGAAAAAATAAAGCAGACCGGCAATGCAAGGTTTATACCAATACTAAAAGCCTGGAAGGAAATCGAGTACAAGAAGGTGCAAGCTGAAATACAAAGGGTTATTGATTATCTGATAAAAGAAGGGACAGTATTTTGATGAATTTGAATAACTTTGAAAGCTATATAAACGGAAAAATACTGCAAGCATTAGGTAGTAACATTTTTTACAGAGGGTTACATGTATAAAAGTTTTAAACCTTGACGAATAATAAAATTTATATTAGAATATAATACGTTACGACACTGACAGGTGTTGTAAGATATCGTGTAAAATAATATGACGCGGGGTGGAGCAGTCCGGTAGCTCGTCGGGCTCATAACCCGGAGGCCGTCGGTTCAAATCCGGCCCCCGCCACCAATGCCCACGTAGCTCAGTAGGCAGAGCGTCGCCTTGGTAAGGCGGAGGTCACCGGTTCAAGCCCGGTCGTGGGCTCCATTTTTACATTTAATATGTTTGAAAATTTAGTTTAAAATGTTGTAAAATTGATGGTTTTTGTTTAAAATAGTAATAACAATGGCATGATATTTTATTGTTATTATGTATATTTTTACATATCAAGGAGGATAAACATGGCAAAACAAAAGTATGAAAGGACAAAACCCCATGTAAACATAGGTACAATCGGTCACGTTGACCATGGCAAGACCACCCTTACAGCAGCCATCACAAAGGTATTATCTGATGCGGGGCTATCAGACTTCATCGAATTTGACAACATCGACAAAGCCCCTGAAGAAAGAGAACGTGGAATAACCATAGCCACATCCC